>JANNMQ010000313.1:0-8137 GCA_031398045.1 Rubrivivax sp. | reverse complement strand
CAACAAGGAGATCTTCCTGCGCGAGTTGGTGTCGAACGCGTCGGACGCGTGTGACAAGCTGCGTTTCGAGGCGCTGGACAACAACGCGTTGTTTGAAGACGCCCCCAACCTTGAAGTGCGGGTGTGGTACGACGAAAAAGCCAAAACCATCACCATCCGCGACAACGGCATCGGCATGAGCGCCGACGAAGCGGTGGCCCATCTGGGCACCATCGCAAAGAGCGGCACGCGTGAGTTCATGGCCAAGCTGGAGGGTGAACAGAAAAAAGACGCCAACCTGATCGGCCAATTTGGGGTGGGCTTCTACAGCGGCTTCATCGTTGCCGACCGCTTGACGGTGGAAACGCGCCGCGCTGGCGCCGCGTCCACTGAAGGCGTGCGTTGGAGCAGCGAAGGCACGGGTGACTTTGAGGTGGAGACCATCGACCGCCCACAGCGTGGCACCAACGTCATCCTGCACCTGCGCGATGGTGAAGAAGAATTCCTGTCGGCCTGGAAGCTGAAAAGCATCATCAGCAAATACAGCGACCACATCAGCCTGCCGGTGCTGATGCAAAAGCAGAGCTGGGACGACGAGAAAAAAGAGCAGGTGACCACGGAAGAGTGGGAACCGGTCAACAAGGCTGCGGCGTTGTGGACGCGCCCGAAGAGCGAAGTCACCGACCAGCAGTACCAAGATTTCTACAAGCAGATCAGCTACGACCAGGAAGCGCCGCTGGCTTACACGCACAACCGCGTCGAAGGCCGCACCGAATACACGCAGCTGCTGTTCATCCCGAAGAAGGCGCCGTTTGACCTGTGGAACCGCGACAAGCGCGGCGGCGTGAAGCTGTACGTGAAGCGTGTCTTCATCATGGACGACGCCGAGGCGCTGATGCCGGTGTACCTGCGCTTCGTGAAGGGCGTGATCGACAGCGCCGACCTGCCGCTGAACGTCAGCCGCGAACTGCTGCAGGAAAGCCGCGACGTGAAGGCCATCCGCGAAGGCAGCACGAAGAAGGTGCTGTCGATGCTGGAAGATGTGGCGGAGAACCAGAAAGAAACTTATGCCGCGTTCTGGGAACAGTTCGGCACCGTGCTGAAAGAAGGCATCGGCGAAGACCACAGCAACCGCGAACGGCTGGCGAAGTTGTTCCGCTTCGCCAGCACCCATGCGGAGAAAGGCGCCGACAGCGGCGTGAGCCTGTCTGATTACGTGGGCCGGATGAAAGAGGGCCAGGAGGAGATTTACTACGTCACCGCGGACACGCTGGCCACTGCGAAGAACAGCCCGCAGCTGGAGATCTTCCGCAAAAAGGGCATCGAGGTGCTGTTGTTGACCGACCGGGTGGATGAATGGATGCTGTCGCACCTTTACGAATTTGAAGGCAAGCCGCTGGCCAGCGTGGCCAAGGGTGGCGTCGACCTGGGCAAGCTGCAGGACGAAGATGAAAAGAAGCAGGCGGAAGCGGCTGCGGAGGCTGCCAAGCCGTTGATAGAGCGTCTGAAAACCACGCTGAAAGACCGCGCCAAGGACGTGCGCACCACCACGCGGCTGGTCGATTCACCCGCCTGCATCGTGGTGGACGAGGGCGACATGAGTTCACACCTGGCGCGCCTGCTGAAGCAGGCCGGCCAGACGGCTCCCGGCATGGGCAAGAGCCTGCCGATCCTGGAAGTGAACGTCGAGCACGCACTGGTAAAGCGGTTGGACAGTGCTGACGGCAGCGAACGTTTCGACGACCTGGCGCAGATCCTCTTTGACCAGGCGCTGCTGGCCGAAGGCGGGCAGCTGGAAGACCCCGCGACCTATGTGCGCCGGGTCAATGCCTTGTTGACCGCCTGACTGGAATTCGACCTGTAGAGCCCGCAGCACCAGCGCCGCAGGCACTCGCCAACTGCGGCGCCTTCGGTGGCAGCCTTGAGCACGTCGTTGACGCCGGCCATGCGCAGGACGCTCTCACAGGCGGGCCAGTCTCCGGAGACCCGAGCGACCAGGGCCACGCCACACTGCTGGTGCCGCTCGCGCTCCAGTTGACGCAGGCGGGAGCTCACAAATATGCCATCGAGCACGGACTTCTTCGCGTCGATGAGGATCAGATCGAACTCGCCAGTCGATGCGATCTGCACAGCGTCGGCGCCGCTGGTGGCAACTGCCGCTGAAACTTCCCATCTGGCGAGCAGGTCCAGCGCCGATCGCTGTGAAGACTGGTCTTCGCCCACCAGCATCATGTGCCGAGGCAGCAGGTTCAGTGGCCTCAGGACTGCCGGGCTGAGGGGCACGGGCACGCGGGGCTCCGAGCGCAGCGACCTCTGCAGCGCGTCGGCCAGTGCCCGTTCCATCTGGCCGGCCATGGCTGGACCGGAGGAGTGGAGTCGAGCGGCTGCGACACTGTTCAAAGTAGTCATGGCGTAACCCCGCAAAGTGAAATACTCGGGTCGACGGCGAGCTCGCCCCGGCCTGGTCTCAACGCAAGTGAGCACCAACGCGTGCTTGGATCAGATCCTTGAGTCTGGCCTCCACTGGGACAGGCTGCGGTTTTTTGTGCCCACGGAGTCCACCTCGGCTGCCGGCGTCAGGTGGCTGACCGTCGCACAGTCGGTCGCTTGGTTCTGTACGGTGGCGCGCATAGCACCGACCCCGTTTGGTCTGCGGACCTGCGTGCCTGCGCCAGACGTCGCCTGCCCACCCACCGGACCACAGGGGGCAGGTCGGGTTGTCGAGCGGCGTCGACAGCCAGACTTCCACTGCCCCTCAGGCGCTTCCTGGAGCTACTGGGACGCTCGAGCCATTGCAATGTGCGGCAGCGAACGGACGCAAAAGCTTGCCGCACGCAAATTAGGCGTCGGTCAACGCCCTCGTGCAGGTTGACATGAGCGCTTCTGCGCGTTCTTTCTCTACAAGGAGCCGCCGTGAAGACCCTCAGGACCGGACTCCGCCGCATGCTCGAGGCGTTTCGTGCGAAAACCGCCGCAATACCCTGCACGCCTGTGAGTTCGGGCGCCGCACCCCTGACGCTTGAGGAGCCCGCAGAGGCGGCGCAGCCCAACAAAGCGTTGCCGTTGCTTGCCCTGGGACTGGCCCTCACCGGGATGGCCGGTTGGGCCTCCGTGCTCGCCATCCAAGGGGCGTCCGGCGGCGCTGACCCGCTTCGTGCTTTCAGCGTCGCCGCGCTGGCGCTGGCTCTGGTGGGCGTGCTTGCGGGCACCTGGGCTTGGTGGCGGTGGCAGTTGAACCTGCTGGCCCATCGGGCGGCTGAGGTCCAGCTGAACAGATTTCATGCTGTCATGTCCCAGACCAACCGCCTGATACTCAGGCGCCCTGACCCCCGTGAACTCTTTGAGGGAGTCTGTGAGGTGTGTGTCGAAGCGGGGCACATGGACCTGGCTGTTGTCGACATGGTGGAATCCGGCGCGGCGCACCGCGTGACGGCCAAAACACTGGCCGGTCTCACTGCAGGTGCGTCGCCTGCCCTGCTGCTGGATGGCGAAAGGGTGCGAAAACTGATGTTGCTGCTGGTGCGGCATGCAGGCAGTCCGGTCGTTGTTGACGACGCCTACACGGTCCAAGGCCTTTTTTGGACCTCAGCTGGGGCCGCTGCTGGCCGAGCTTGGCGCTGACCTGTCCTTTGCCCTGGACAACGCAGACCGTGAGCGCGATCGGCAAGCGGCGGTGCTGGTTGACCGCGCACGGGTGTTGGCCGAGGACGCCAACCGCGCCAAGACAGAGTTCCTGGCCCAGATGAGCCACGAACTTCGCACGCCGCTTAACGCGATACTGGGCTTCGCGCAGTTGCTTGCGGCGGACCCGGTTCAGGTCTTGTCGCAAAGCCAGGCCGAACGAGTGCGGCTGATAACGCATGCCGGGTGGCATCTGCTGGGATTGCTCAACGATGTCATGGACATCTCGCTCATCGAATCGAGACGCTTCGATATCAGCAACGTCGGCGGCGACATCTCATCCGTGCTCGACGAAGCCATTGCACTGACCCAGCCTCTGGCCCGAACCTTCAAGGTTGCACTTGCGGGGCGACCGACCTCCAAGTTTGGAGTCGGTGTGCTGGCAGACCCCCGCAGGTTGCTTCAGGTGCTTTTGAACCTGCTCAGCAACGCATGCAAGTACAACCGGCCGGGCGGCCAGGTGCGGATCGAAGTCAGCCATTCAAGCACCGAAGTTTTCCTTGATGTTGTGGACAACGGCGTTGGAATGACAGAGCAACAGCTGAAACATCTCTTTGAACCCTTCAACCGGCTGGGCAATGCCGGCTGCGCCATCGAAGGTTCGGGAATAGGACTGAGTCTTGCGCGCCAGCTCGCGTTCCTGATGAATGGACGACTTGAAATCGACAGCACACCCGAGTCGGGCACCCGGGCACGGCTGGCCCTGCCGGCCTTTGCGATTCCGCTCAAGGCGCTCGCCAACGAGACCAGAGGCGCTCACGCGGTACCTGCGGCGCAAGCAGGTGCGGTTGTCCTGTACATCGAAGATGACGTGGTCAACCAGATTCTTGTCGAGCAGATGCTCTTGCGCTGCAACGGCGTCACCCTGGTCCTGGCGGAGACCGGCAAGGACGGTATCGTTGTGGCCCGCATGAGAAAGCCCGACCTGGTGCTGCTGGATCTGCAGCTCCCTGACATGACCGGCTTCGATGTGCTCAGCGCCCTGCGCGCCGACCCCTGGACCGAAGCACTGAGAGTGGTGGTGGTGTCAGCCAATGCCACGGCAACGGACCTTGCGAGGGCCAGGCAGCTGGGTGTGGTCGACTACTGGACCAAACCCTTGGAACTGGAGCCGTTCGTCGCCGGGATTTCGATGCTCCTCGGGCTGTGCGAAAAGGGTGACGCGACCGACGACGATGCCCGCCCGCACAGGGCGGGGGCCGCAGTCACCAACGTCCATGAACACATGCTGGATTTGCGCCCGAGACCATGAAATTCGTTCCGAGAGCCGCGCCAGATTCCGCGTCTGGTCTTGCCGCGGCTTGTCATGCCGCTGCGGCGGCAACATCGGGGTCAACCCAACAGTGACGCTCTCTGCAGAACACGTTCCTCATACGGCACGGGTCGGCTGCGCAGGGAGTAAACGTGCACCGCCAGCAATTCCTCCTTGATGAGCGGCCGGAATCCACGCCGGTCCTCACGAGGACTGAACTCCTTCTCTTCAAAGTACAAATCGAGCGCTCGCGTATCCGCCCACAGGCGCGCCAACTCGTTGGCGATGCGCGGGAATTCCAATTGCATATGAACCGGGCGTACGCCCACCGGCAGCGCGTTCAGCCAGTTGTCGGTGTGGGCCAACACATGCTCGTCTCCAGGACGCCGAGAGCGACGTTCCCAGCTGTGCCTTGCCGATTCGGTCCTGATGAAGGATTCAGTGCTTTCCTGCATGGCAACCCCCTCTTTTCCAGGCGCTGATCCGCCAGCGCCATTGCAATCTGGCGCGCGCAGCGGAGAACTGTCTGCGCGCTGGCGCACATTGGGCCGCTGGAAATCGAATCCTCCGGTGCGCAGTGGCGGGCGTCGTGGGTGTTGTGCGTGCCCAAGCGCCCAGCCCCCGATCCCCAGCGCCGGGACAGGTGATGCGGGCGTGGTGGCGGCGTCTCTGGTTGGCAAGCCATAACCCACGCTGTCGCCTGTAGACGCCAGCTACGCTGCCATCGCCTCGATCTGTTCCCGCAGTTGCGTCGTCTGTTGGCTCCAGTAAGCGGCGCTGCCAAAAAACGGAAAGTTCAGCGGGAAGGTTGGGTCGCCCCAGCGCGCTGCCAGCCAGGCGCTGTGGCGCACCATGCGCAGCGTGCGCAGCGGCTCGATCAGTGCGCGCTCGCGGTCGTCAAAGTCGCAAAACTGCTCGTAGCCTTCCAAGAGCAGGTTCAGCTGCGCGGCCATGGTGCGGCGGTCGCCCGAAACCAGCATCCACAGGTCTTGCACGGCAGGGCCCTGCATCGCGTCGTCCAGGTCCACCACGTGGGGTGACCCGCCCTCGGCGCCAGCGCGCCACAGCACGTTGCCCAGGTGACAGTCGCCATGCAGGCGCAGCGTGGCCAAAGGCGCTGCAGCGTCAAAAGCAGCTTCCACAGCCAGCAAGGCCTGGTCGCAGCTTTGTTTCCAGGACGGCAACTCGGCATCGGTGACAAAACCACCGTCCAGCAGCAGACGCAGGGCCTGGCGGCCGTCAACGTGTGCATTCAGGTGGTGTCGGTGGGCAAAAGCCTGGCGCCGCCCGACAGCGTGCAGGCGGCCGATGAAGCGCCCCAGTTGGCGCATGGCGGCCGG
Source organism: Rubrivivax sp. (assembly GCA_031398045.1). Taxonomy (GTDB): domain Bacteria; phylum Pseudomonadota; class Gammaproteobacteria; order Burkholderiales; family Burkholderiaceae_C; genus Rubrivivax. The sequence goes on along the minus strand of JANNMQ010000313.1, from coordinate 1,885 downwards.
GTCTTCAAGTTCGGGCTCGCGACCGGCGCAGCGTGTGGCCACGGCAAAGCGGTGGTTGTTTGCGGCTGGCGGTACGCCTGTGCCGTTGATGTTTGCGGTGTGCAGGCAGGCCAGTGTGGGCGGGTTTCCGTGCAGCTGCAACCCGGCAGCGGCGCCTTCAGCCTTCAACACCAGCGGTGGCACCACGGGCACTTCGGCGGCCACCAGTTCCAGCGCAAAAGCGTGCTCTTCAACGATCTGCTCGTTGCTCCAACGCCCGGGCCGGTAAAACTTGGCCACCACCGCGCTACCGTCTTCCAGAAACACCTGAAAGACGCGGTTTTCGTAGGAGTTGAGCTGCAGTACCCGCCCGTCGCCGTGCAGGCCCACAGTCTGCAGCGCGTCCAGCACCTGCTGGGGGTCAAGTTGGCTGAAGTCAAAGGGCGCCGCACCCGGCGCAGGGCGTGCAGGATTCAGTGGCGCAGCCACGAGCCTGCGGTGTCACTGACCACGCCGCCAGCTTCCATGGGCGCGCCGGGAATTTCACGTACCGTCATGCCACTGCGCGCCGAACCAAATCCGCTGGAAGGTGCGCCGAAGGTACTGGCTGCGCCTTGGTCGACCTGACTGCCGCCTTCGTTGCCGAAGAAGGAATCTTGCAGGAAGTTCGAGTCTTGCCACAGCGTGGGCCGTTCGCGCCTTCGCGAAGCCGATGACGATGCGGCCAGTACGTCGCGCACCGGTGCCACTGTGGGCGCGGACTGCGGCGCGCGAGCGGCCGGGCCTGTCAACGGCACCAGCAGCTGCAGTTCAGACAGCGAAGGCACTTCGTGCGGGGCACAGCGCAAATAACGCACTTTGCAGGCTGCCAGCATCGACTGTTTGATCTTCACAGACCGGCGCGATACGTGGCGATCTTGTTCAAGGTCGATGGCCGCCAGCACGCGGCCATTGGCGCTGCAGATGGCAAAGCTGACATGGTTGGCACCCAAGATCTCATACCAATAACGCACTTGGTCAGGGTCGGTAGGCTGGCAAAAACGCACCAGGGGCAGTTTGGCCAGCACCACATGGTGCGGCAGGGCTTCGCGCAGCTGGCGATAAATACGCCTTTCGTCCACCGTAAAGACGGGTCGCGCCGTCAGCGTCCATTGGTCAGGCAAAGGCCTGGCATTCGGCTTTTTCTTGCCGCCAAACCACATCCACGCTGCTCCACCCAGCAAGGCCAGAGACAGGACAACGAGAAGCCAGGTCAGGTAGAGGTGCATGGACGGGGAGCGGGGTGGCGGACAGAAGGATGCTGCCGACCGGCTGTCACAAAGATTCAACAGACTTTGAGTTATGTTACTGGGTGAAAGCTCTGTGGCCATCCCGCGATCGCATGGCGACTTCGGTATGGGTTGTGACTGTTTGCTGGTTTTGGAGGTTGACGGGGCACGCCTGATGGTCTGAATGACTTTGTTTCGACCCGAGTGGGGTTTGAAAGCCAAAAGGTGTTGGGGGCGATTTGGCACCGCTCGCTGGTTGTATACTCAAAGGCTTTCCCGGATTCGGCTGGGAAAGTTTGGTTGCAAGTGACCCGTAGACCCGTTGACCCATTGACAAGTTCAGACGCCCAGGCACTTGTTTGCCGCTGGTCTGTACAAGAAGTACCCAAGAGGCTGCAGTTCAGCCGCACCCCCCATCGCTGGTTAGGCTATTGCCAAACCCGTGCATGCAGAGTGCGGTTGCTCCACAAGCAGTTCCGAGGGTGCTGGGTGCCGGGTGTAGGCCAACCAATGCTGCATAGGGCAGCAAGTCCGAAGTTGGTGCACAGCCGTTCTTGGCGGTGCATTTCTTGAGAGAACTTCATGAAGACCTTCAGCGCCAAACCGGCCGAAGTGAAGCATGAGTGGTTTGTGATTGA
>JANNMQ010000250.1:0-1777 GCA_031398045.1 Rubrivivax sp. | reverse complement strand
AGCGGCAAGGGGTGGGTCCGTGGTGCACAGGCTGCGCGGGACGATAGCGCATGGCCCGTGCCGTCAACGCTTTGGTGCCGGCCCGCGCAGCAGATGCACACCAGCCGCCAACATCCACAGGGACAGCAGGCTCACGGCTGCGGCCACGGGCACCGCATGGGGGCCACCGAAAACCGGCAGCGACAGGCCCGCAAGCAGCAAGGCACTGACCAGTCCCAGCACCGCCAGCCACGCAGGCAGCTGGCCTTGGCGCAATGCCGCCCCACACAGCGTGCCCAGTGCCAGCGCCATGAAAAGGCTCACGCCCAGCACTTCACCGATGCCCCCGCCATAGGCCGTCAGCGCCGTGAACACCAGCTCGATCTGGGCCTGCGTGGCCGGGTCGGCGCTGGCATGGCTGGTGGCCAGCATCGGCATCACCGTCAGCCAGCGCAAGATGCCGACGGCACGTGCCAGGGCCGACAGCGCGGCAAAGGCAGCCACGGTGGCGCCCAGCGGTGAAGCCAGGCCGCCGCCTAAGCGCGCTGCCAGGCCCATCATCACCGGCGCCACGAGGATGGAGTACAGCAGGTACAGGCCATAGCCGGCCATCACGGCACCCGGCGCAGCGGCGATGGCGCCCAGCTGCTGCGCCGCCGGGTTGCCCAGCGACTGTGGCCAACCGATGGCCGGGGCCATGATGGCCAGCGGCGCAAAAGCCAACAGCGCGTCGATGATCAACAAGGTGCCCAGCGCGCGTGAGCGGCCGGTGTGGCTGTGCTCAGCAGAGGCTGCGGCGGTGTGGTGTGCGGTGAGGGTGTTCATCAGTAGCTCCAGGTAAAAAGGTTTTGAAGGCGGTCAGCCTGTGGCGGCTTACTGCGCAGTTGCAGGGCCTGTGGTCGCTGCCCTGGCCAGGCCCAGGTCGCACAGGGACTGCTGCAGGGCCTGCCGCGGGGGCGTGCACGGCAGCAGCCCCACGGCCTGTTGCAGCGCTGTGCCGTCCAGCGCATGTGGCACGCGCCACAGGTAGCTCATGCGCGCCAGCTCGCGCCACGGCGGGTGCACCAGGCCCACGGCACGCACCAGCGCCCAGGGCATGCCGCCGGTCTTGAAGCCGGCGGCGGGCTGCAAGCCCAGTTCAGCAGCGGCTGCGGCCACATGGGCCAGCAGTTCGCGGCCGGTGAGGGTGTGGCCCTCGAAGTGCAGCGTCTGAAATCCAGGCTGGGGCGGCAGGCTGGCGACGGCAACAAAAGCGCGGGCCAGGTCGGGCAGATAGGCCCAGGCGTGGGGCAGGTCCAGCGGGCCGGGGTAGACCAGTTTGCCGCGAGTGATGTTTTTCGCCACCGCTTGGTCCAGCCAGGAACCGCTGCCGCAGCCGTAGAAGTCACCTGCGCGGATGACCACGCTGCGCAGGCCCCGCGCAGCGCGCTGCTGCATCGCGGCTTCCATCGCCACACGCAGGTGGCCCTTGTCATGGTCGGGCTGCTGTGGCGTGGTCTCGCTCAGGCGCGGCGGCATCTGCGAGCCGTAGTTGTAGACATTGCCCGGCAGCATGAACAGCGCGTTCAGGCGCTGTGCCGCGGCCAGGCCGTGCTGCAGCGCAGGCATCGCTTCAGCTTGCCAGCGCGTGTAGGCCGGGTTTACGGCGTGCACCACGGCATGTGTGCCGGCGGCCACGCTGGCCAGCCTGTCTGTGTCGCTGAAGGCCACCTGCAGCGCGCGAGCACCGGGCGGCAGCGGTGCTGCCGGCGCGCGGCGCATCTGCGCCAGCACCTGCCAACCGGCGGCTGCAAAAGCG
>JANNMQ010000249.1:0-1577 GCA_031398045.1 Rubrivivax sp. | reverse complement strand
GCCGGCATCATCAGCCACCCGTACAGGTCGTGCAGGAATCGACACGAATCGTGGCGCCGCCCCCATAGAGCACGGCGTTGTCGACCAAGTTACCCAGCGCGCGCCGCAGCAGTGAAGGCACAGCCGTGAAGGGCAGCAGCGCCTGGCCTTCGATGACCACGTTGCGTCCCATCGCCCGCTGATCGGCTTGCAAGTTCAGCAGCAGCGTGTTCACGTCCACTGCGGTTGGCGCCTCATGGCCACCCAGGCCGCGCATGAAATCCAACGTCTGCGCCACCATGGTTTCCATCTCCTGCAGGTCGGCCTCGAAGCGCGGGCGCGCCTGGTCGTCGTCCAGCAGTTCGGTGCGCAGCCGCATGCGCGTCAGCGGCGTCTTCAGGTCGTGCGACAGTGCAGTGAGCATGCGCGTGCGCTCGTCGATGAAAGACGCCAGCCGGCGCTGCATGGTGTTGAAGGCCCGCGTGGCCTGGCGCACTTCGGTGGGGCCGTCTTCGGGCAACGGCGGGCGCGACAGATCTTCGCCCAGCCCCTGCGCCGCCTGCGCCAGCACACGCAGCGGCTGCACCACCCAGTGCACGGCCAACCAGGAAAGCCCCAGCGTGGCCAGCAACAGCACGGCCAGGCTCAACACCAGGCGCCAGGGCAGCGTGTCGGCGGCGGTTGGCAGCTCGGTGTCAAACCGCGCCCAGGCGCCATCGCGCAGTTGCACTTCGGTGCGCAGCACGGCCTGGCTCATGCCAGTGGGGTTGCCCATGCCCATCCCTAGGCCACCCCGCCCGCTGCTGCTGCCCGCCCTGTCTGCGCCTGCGCCCGCTCCGGCGCCAGAACCGGGCCCCATGCGGTGCATCTCACTGCCCGCCCAAGGGCCGGCATGTCCCCGCCCACCCCTGCCCTCGCCCATCGCATCAGGGCCGATGGCAAAGCCGCTGCGCGGCTGCACGCGCACGGCCCTGTCATCGCCCAGCAGGGCCCGCAGGCGTGCGGCAAACATCCCGCTGCGCCGGCTGCCGGAGGCACCTTCGGCAATGACGGGCGAGCTGTGCAAGGACAGCACCAGCGGGGGCAGGTTGAACACCGCCACCACCCGCTGGCGCTCGCTCGCCGGCAGGCTGTCGAGCAACATCACCACATCCGTGATGCGCTGCGCCGGTTGCATGCCAAAACTGAGGCTCACCAGTTGCTCGCGTTCGGCCACGTTGATGACCGCACTGATCCCCTGCGCCAGCGCCAACCCAGCAGCCAGCACCAGCATCAAGCGGCCGAACAGCGAACGTGGTAACCAGCGTGTGAAGGCCTTCACCGAAGGGGGCCTCAAGCGGCCACGTCGACCGCAGCCGACAGCACATAACCCTCACCGCGTACGGTCTTGATCAACGCCGGGCTGCGTGGGTCGTCGCCCAGCCGCTGGCGCAGGCGGCTGACCTGCACGTCGATGCTGCGGTCCAGCGGGTCGGCGTCACGCCCCTGGGTCAGGTCGAGCAGCTGGTCGCGACTGAGCACCCGGTTGGGATGGGTCACGAACACCTGCAGCAGTTTGTACTCCACGCCGCTGATGGGTGTGGCCCCGCCCGCCGGCG
>JANNMQ010000235.1:0-8343 GCA_031398045.1 Rubrivivax sp. | reverse complement strand
GATCGCGTGGACCGACAGCTGGGGCAAACAGCACAGCAGCGTCACCGGAAACCCGGTGGCTTTCCACGCCATGCGCGGGCTGGCGGCGCACAGCAACGGCTTTCACACCATCCGCACGTTAGCCATTTTGATGAGCCTGCTCGGCACCATCGACCGGCCTGGTGGTTTTCGCCACAAGGCACCTTACCCGCGCGCGGTGCCACCCAACGCACGGCCACCCAAGGGGCCGGAAGCGGTGAAACCCGACACGCCCTTGAACGGCGCGCCGCTGGGCTGGCCCGAAAGCCCTGACGATCTTTTTGTGGATGCACAAGGTGAGCCTGTGCGCATCGACAAGGGCTTTTCTTGGGAACACCCGCTGTCGGCCCACGGGCTGATGCACAACGTCATCACCAACGCCTGGCGCGGCGACCCTTACCCGATCGACACGCTGATGATCTTCATGGCCAACATGGCCTGGAACTCGACGATGAACACGTCCGAGGTGCGCAAGATGTTGAACGACAAGCGGGATGATGGGCAGTACAAGATTCCGTTCCTGGTCGTCTGCGATGCCTTCCAGAGTGAGATGACGGCTTATGCCGATCTCATCCTGCCCGACACCACTTACCTGGAACGGCACGACTGCATGTCGCTGCTGGACCGCCCAATCAGCGACTTTGAAGGCCCGGTGGATTCGGTGCGCATTCCCGTGCTGCCGCCCACGGGCCAGTGCAAGCCTTTCCAAGAAGTGCTGGTGGAACTGGCCGGGCGGCTGAAGTTCCCCGCCTTCACCGATGCGCAGGGCGGACGCAAGTTTCGCGACTACCCCGACTTCATCGTCAACTATGAAACCGCGCCCGGCTCGGGCATTGGCTTTCTGGCTGGCTGGCGCGGCGCCGGCGGCGAAAAAAGCATGCGCGGCGAGCCCAACCCGAAACAGTGGGAGATGTACGAAAAGAACAACTGCGTGTTCCAGTTTCACATGCCGCCCGAACACCAGTACATGCGCAACTGGAACGACGGCTACATGCGCTGGGCGCAAAGCGTGGGGCTGCGGCGCGACCGCGACCCGGTGGTGATCCACATTTATTCAGAATTCATGCAGCGTTTTCGCCTTGCCGCGCAGGGCAAACACAAGGGCAAACAGCCGCCACAACGTTTACGCCAGCGTGTACAAACCTACTTCGACCCGCTGCCGTTTTATTACGCACCGCTGGAAGAGCAGGCCACCGACACCACGCGCTACCCGCTGAACGCAGTGACACAGCGGCCGATGGCGATGTACCACTCGTGGGATTCACAAAATGCCTGGCTGCGGCAGATCCACACGCACAACTTCCTGTTCGTCAACACCGCCACCGCCAGGGCAGCCGGTGTCGCCGACGGCGGTTGGATGTGGGTGGAGTCAACCTGGGGCAAGGTGCGTTGCCTGTGCCGCACCAGTGAAGCGGTGGAGCCCGGCACGGTGTGGACCTGGAATGCCATCGGCAAGGCCACTGGGGCCTGGAACCTGACACCCGACGCGAATGAATCGCGCAAAGGTTTTCTGCTGAACCATCTGATACGCGAGGAATTGCCCACGGCCGGCGGTGGTACGGTGTCCAACAGCGATCCCATCACGGGCCAGGCGGCGTGGTACGACGTGCGCGTGCGCATCTACCCGGCCGGCCCTGAAGAACAGCCCATCAGCTGGCCGCAAGCCGACGCGGCCATGAAGATGGTGCCCGGCATGACGGCAGCGCCCAAACGGCGCGGCTGGATGGCCGGGCTGGGCCGGGGCAAACTGACAGGGGGCAAGCTGTGACCCAGCTCGCGTTGGTCATCGACCTCAACGTCTGCGTCGGCTGCCACGCCTGCGTGACCAGTTGCAAACAGTGGAACACCTCGGGCGCCGCCGGCCCGCTGACCGACGACCGGCCCTATGGCGCCGACCCCACGGGCGCCTTTTTCAACCGTGTGCAGACCTTTGAAGTGGGCGAATACCCCAACACCCAAACGGTGCACTTCCCTAAAAGCTGCTTGCACTGCGAAGACCCGCCCTGTGTGCCGGTGTGCCCCACCGGCGCCAGCTACAAACGCGCTGAAGACGGCATCGTGCTGGTGGACGCCGACAGGTGCATCGGCTGCAAATACTGCGCCTGGGCCTGCCCCTATGGCGCGCGCGAAATGGACGACGAGCGCAAGGTGATGAGCAAGTGCACGCTGTGCGTGGACCGTGTGCACGACCAGAAGCTGCCGGTGGCTGAACGCAAACCCGCCTGTGTGCTGGCCTGCCCACCCAACGCGCGTTTGTTTGGCGATGTGCACGACCCCGACAGCGAGGTGTCGGTGGCCATCCGCGACCGCGGTGGTTATGCGCTGATGCCGGAATGGAACACGCGCCCGGCCAACCATTACTTGCCGCGTCGCCGCACCGACCTGACGGTGCACGTCGAAGATCTGGTGCGGGTGGACAACCCGCTGAAAATCGACGGCAAACAGCCCGAAACGCCTTACCAGGGCGGTGGGCGCGAAGACTACGCCACTTGATGTGGCCACCTGATAACGCCCCATGAACCCCGCCTACTCCGTCATCTTCCTCACCACCCTGATCGGCGCCGGCCAGGGCCTTTTCATCGCCCTGTGGGGCGCCGAACTGGCGGGCTTTGGCTTTGATGCCCCCGAGCGTGGTTTCCTGGTGTTGGGCGGTGTGGTGGTGCTGGTGCTCTTGGGGCTGGGGTTGGCCGCTTCGTTTTTTCACCTCGGCCGGCCGGAACGGGCCTGGCGCACGGCCACCATGTGGCGCACTTCCTGGTTGTCGCGTGAAGTCATCGCGTTGCCCGTCTTCATGGGTGGTGTGTTGGTGTGGACGCTGTTGCAGGCCAGCGGCCGCGTGGACAACGGCAGCCTGGGCATCGGCTTTTTGACCGCGCTGGCCTGCCTGGCGCTGTTTGTCTGCACCGCCATGGTTTATGCCTCGGTGCGCTTCTTGCAGGAATGGGCCAGCAGCTTCACGCTGGTCAATTACACCCTGCTGGGTCTGGCCTCGGGCTTCACGTTGGCCGCAGCGCTGGCGGCGCACGGTCCGGCTTTCAATGCCGTGCCGCTGGTGCCGGCTTTTGCCACGCTGGCCCTACTGCTCACGCTGGCCGGGTTTATCAGCCGCAGCTTGTCGCTGGTGCGCAATGCGCGGCTGAAACCGAAGTCCACCGTGCAGTCTGCGGTGGGCATCCGCCACCCGCAGGTGGTGCAGCGGTCGATGGGTTTCATGGGCGGTTCGTTCAACACGCGCGAGTTTTTCCATGGCCGCACGCCGGGTGCGCTGCGGCAAGTCAAATGGGCTTTCATGGTCGGCGCGTTTGTGCTGCCGCTGCTGCTGCTGTGGGGTGGCCTGGTCACCGGCAGCCCGGCCTTGTTTGGCTTTGCATTTGTGGTGCAGTACCTGGGTTTGCTGGCAGAGCGCTGGTTCTTTTTTGCCCAGGCCAACCATCCACAGAACCTCTACTACCAGGCGGTGTCCTGATGCGTGTGTGGCCTGTGTGGCCTGTGTGGCGTGTGTGGCCTGTGTGGCGTGTAGCGGCCGTTTTTGCGGCATTTTCTGCAGCAGTTTGTGCAATCTTGCTCGCCGCAGTGGCGCTGCTGGGCAGCGCGCATGCAGCGCCGCTGGGTGCGGCAGTGGCGGCCAGCGCCGTCACACCGTGGTGGGTGTGGCCGTTGGCGCTGTTTGTGGCCTGCTTCCTGATGGGCATCGTGGCGGTGCCGGCGGGCATAGGGGGCGGCACCTTGTTTGTGCCCATCGTCGGCAGTTTTTTCCCTTTCCACCTCGACTTCGTGCGCGGCGCTGGCCTGCTGGTGGCGCTGGCCAGTGCCTTGTCGGCCGGGCCCACGCTGCTGCGCGGCGGGCTGGGCAGCTTGCGGCTGGCCTTGCCGCTGGCGGTGTTGGCGTCTGCGTCGTCCATCGGCGGCGCCATGCTGGGCCTGGCCATGCCGGCCAACGTGGTGCAGATGTTGCTCGGCGGCCTGGTGCTGGCCATCGTGGTGCTGATGCTGGTGTCGAAGAAGTCGGAGTTTCCAGATGTGCAGCAGCCCGATGCCTTGTCGCGCGCGCTGGCCTTGAACGGCATCTTCATTGACGGTGCATCGGGCCGGGTGGTGAACTGGCAGGTGCACCGCACAGTGCCTGGGCTGGTGCTTTTTTTGTTCATCGGTGTGCTGGCTGGCATGTTTGGCATTGGCGCGGGCTGGGCCAATGTGCCGGCGCTGAACCTGCTGATGGGCGCACCGGTGAAAGTGGCCGCCGGCACCTCGGGGGTGGTGCTGTCGTTGGTGGACTCATCAGCCGCCTGGGTCTACATCAACCGCGGCGCGGTGCTGCCGATGATTGCCGTGCCCTCGGTGGTGGGCATGATGCTGGGCGCCAAGATCGGCGCGCGTTTGCTGAACGTGTTGAAGGGCTCGGTGATCCGCCGCCTGGTGATAGCGGTGCTGCTGTTTGCCGGCCTGCGTGCGCTGCTCAAGGGCATGGGGGTGTGGCCATGACCTACCCGGCTACCAGCGCTGACGCCAAGGCCGCGGCGGCCCCCATTCAACAACCCGCAGAACAGCAGCGTTATGCCTTGTGGCTGGACTGGGGCACACGCCTGGGCCTGGTGGTGCTGCTGCTGAGCTTTGCGGCCTACATGCTGGGCTGGACCGAGCCCCATGTGCCGCTGCAGCGCCTGCCCGAACTGTGGTCGCTGCCCGTCGATCGTTTTCTCGAACAAGCGCAGATGCCCACGGGTTGGGGCTGGCTGCCGCTGGTGGGCCGCAGCGACATCGCCGGCCTGGTGGGCATTGCCATTCTGGCCGGGTGTTCGGTGGTGTGCCTGCTGGCGCTGGTGCCGCTGTACCTGCATGCGGGCGACAAGGCTTACGCGGGGCTCTGTCTGGCTGAAGTGGCGGTGGTGCTGCTGGCCGCGTCGGGTGTGTTGTCAGGGGGGCATTGATGGCCAAGTCACATCCTTTTGAACATCTGCTGCTGGCCACCGAACACACCGCCTTTGACAGCGGTGCCGAGGCCCTGGCCTTCGCGTTGGCGCGCCAATGCGGGCTGCCACTGGCGGCGGTGGTGCCCATGCTCAGCAACGCCGAATTTGAGGCTGTGGCGCCCGAACTGGCGCACAAGGCCGACGCCGAGATGGCGCCACGCCTGCAAAGCCTGCGCCAAGCGGCACAAGCGCAAGGGGTGCAGCTGGACGTGCAGGTGCGGCGTGGTCCGGAAGCAGCCGCTGAGATCACCACCCAGGCCCTGGCGCTGGGCAGCGACCTGATCATCATTCGCCGCCGCGGCGAACGCGGTTTTCTGGCCCAGCTGCTGGTGGGTGAGATGGTTAGCCAGGTGGTGGCCCAAGCGCCCTGCAGTGTGCTGGTGGCGCCCCGTGGTGCTGGCCTGTGGACACGGCGCGTGATGCTGGGTGTGGACCCCGACGCCCGCAGCGGCCCCGACCGCGGCAGCATTGCCGCCGCTGCAGCCATTTCAGCGGCCTGTGGCCTGCCGCTGCACCTGGTGTGTGTGGCCAGCAGCGGTGGTGCACGTGCGCTGGCCGACCGGGTGCTGGACGAAGCGTTGGCCCTGGCACGGCAAGCCATGGGTGCCGCTGCGCAGGCCGTGCAGGGCGAGGTTAGTGCGGGGCGCCCGCACGAAGCGCTGCTGGCCGCTGCGCGCGAGCGTGGCGCCGACCTGCTGGTGGTGGCGCGCCACAGCCGCCTGTCGAGCGTGGGGTCTGTGGGCAGCACCGCGCAGAAAGTGGTGGCCATGGCGGGCGGGCCCGTGCTGGTGCATGTGGCGCCAGCGGTCATGTTGGCGCCTGCGCCGCCCATCCCCAACACCTGATCCAATGCTGTTCGCTTAGAACCGTTCGCACTGAGCTTGTCGAAGTGCCTGGCGGGGCTTCGACAAGCTCAGCCCGAACGGAATTTTTCCTAAACGAACAGTATTGACACCTGATCCCCTGTTCATCGGAGACCCACCATGAGCGACGCGCTGACCTACCTGGTGAAAGCCCGGCCCGACGCCGTGCCGCATTACTTCGCCTTTTTGAAGGCATGCGGCAAACACCTCGATCCCAAAACGCGCAACCTCATCAGCGTCATCACCAAGGTCGACGCGCAGACCGAGCGGGGTTTCAAGCAGTACCTGAAGCGCGCGCTGGCCGAAGGCTGCAGCCCGATGGAGGTGTTGGACGCGTTGCTGATGGCTTTCCCGACACTGGGGCTGACAAAAATCATCTGGGCGGTGGACATCATCCTGGCGCTGGACCTGCCCGGTTTCGACCCACAAGCCCTGACGCAGCCGCCGGGCACCTGGCACGATGTGATGGCCACCGCAGGCATCAAGAAGGGCGATACGCAACGGGTCGACTGCGATGGCCGCAGCGTGTTTGTGTACCGCGCCGCTGCCAAAGACTGGCAGGTCTACGACAGCCGTTGCCCGCACCAGGCCACCAACATCCCGCAGCTGGCCTTGCAGGGCTCGCAGTTGACCTGCCCCAAACACGGCTGGACTTTCGATATCGGCACCGGTGCCTGCACGGCAGTGGGCGACCGCGGGTTGACCCGCTGGCCGCACAAGGTCGTCAAAGGGCGTTTGTGGGCGCAGTGGTAGCAGGTTGCGAGCCGCCGCTGCCCACTTCAGCCGCCGCCTGCAGCTTTTTCCAGGCCTGAAAACCACCCGCCACCGACAGCGCCTTCGGGTATCCCAGTTCACGCAGCATCTGCGCCGCATACAGGCTGCGCCGGCCGCTGTTGCACAGGCACAGCAGGATATGATCGCGGCCGTGGTGGGCCTGGTTCACCAGCTTGATGAAGCTCAGGGCATCGAACTCGGTGGGCGCGCCAGCGTCCAGCACCTCTTGTTCGTCGCTGGTCAGCGTTTCGCCCAGGATGCGTTTCACTTCAAACAGCGGTATGTGCACGGTGTTGGGCACGCGGCCTTTCACTTGCAGTTCGAAGGCCTGGCGGATGTCGAAGATGGTAGCCAGGCCCAGTTCGCGCAGTTCCAGCGAACTGGCCAGGCTGATCTCCAGCACCGCGCGGTTGGCCGGGCTTTCTACGGATTGGGTGGGCTCGGGCAGGGCTTGCATGGTGCGGGCTTGGTGCGGGCTTGGTGAACAGCCGCGATGCTACGCCCTGGGCCTTTCCGCAGGGTGGCACGGGGTGCGTCAGGCAGGCTGGAAGCCGCCTATGCCAACCCGGGGTTGCCCGCCTGACCCACGATCCTGGGCGTGTTGATGCGCCGCGCTTTCACATGACCGCCGCTCTGCGCTTTAAGCCACGTCTCCAGCACGTCCCACACCGGCTTGTTGCCTGCCTTTGAAGCCTCTTCGGCCACTGGCGCCCAGCCGGCCACGTTGTAGGTTTTGTCGGCCTGCAGGGGTTTGCCGCGCAGCCGCATGTCGCCGATGCGCGAGCCCATCTTTTCGCCCGGCGTGATGCTGTACTGCAAGCCGCCCACACGCACCATGTCGCCGCCTTGCTGGTAATACGGGTCGGGGTTGAACAGGTTGTCGGCCACGTCTTCCAAGATGGTTTTGATCATCTCGCCACTCATCTGCGTCAGCGTGGCGTAGGGGGTAGGTGATGGCCACCTGGTCCATCATCAGGTCACGCGTGATGGCCTGGCCGGGCAGCAGGCTGGTGCCCCAGCGGAAGCCCGGGCTGAAAGCAATCTCGGCACCCTGCACGTCCATCAGCGCATCACAGACCAGCTGGTCCCAGCTGCCATTGAAGTTGCCGCGGCGGTACAGCAGGCCGTCGCTGATGGCCAGCTTTTCCGACAGCTTGGCTTCATAGGGCTTGCGAATCTTTTCGATCAGCGCCGCCATCTCGGGGTCGGCTTTCAGCATGTTGCTGAAGATGGGCAGCAGCCGGTAACGGTGCTGCACCACCTTGCCGCCCTTGACGTCGAAGTCCATCACGCCGAGGAACTTGCTGTTGCTGCCGGCGTTGGTGACCAGGGTCTTTCCCCCGGCATTGCTCAGCGGCACCGCGACCGGCACGCCATCGTGCGTGTGGCCGCCGAAGATCGCGTCGATACCGCGCACGCGCGAGGCCATCTTCAAGTCGACATCCATGCCGTTATGCGACAGCAGCACGACCACCTGGGCGCCCTTGGCGCGCACTTCATCGACGACACCCTGCATATTCTCGTCCTGGATGCCGAAGCTCCAGTCGGCAACGAAGTAGCGCGGGTTGGCGATCGGCGTGTAGGGGAAGGCCTGGCCGATGATGGCGCAGGGCACGCCATTGATCTGGCGCATGGTGTAGGGCTTGAACACCGCGTCGCCGAAATCCTGGGTCTTGATGTTCTGCGCCAGGAACTCGATGCGGCCCTTGAAATCCTTC
>JANNMQ010000229.1:0-3968 GCA_031398045.1 Rubrivivax sp. | reverse complement strand
CCTGAAGCAGCGGCTGCTGTGACCTGGGGCACGGCTGCAGCGGTGCCGTTGTAAGACAGCACCGCTGCAGCCCGACCCTTGTGGGGGCTGATGGCCCTGACCCCGGAGTACAGCCATGAGCACGGCCCTGAGCACAGCCATGAGCACAGCACCAGGCACACCCCTGAACACACCCCTGAGTACACCCAAGTTGTTGTTGGTGGAAGACGACGCGGCAGTGGCCGAAGTGGTGGCTTTTCATTTGCGAGCTGCAGGCTATGCGGTGGAGCATGCCGCTGACGGCCACCAAGCGCTGCGCCGCATCGAAAGCCAGCGTTGGGATCTGGTGCTGCTGGATGTGATGCTGCCTGGCACTGACGGCTTTGAAATTTGTCGTCGGCTGCGTGCCCAAGAGTCGCAGGGCACGGCAGCGTCGGCAGCGCACCGCAGCCATGTGCCCATCATCATCCTTAGCGCCCGCACCACCGAAGCCGAGCGTGTGCTGGGCCTGGAACTGGGCGCTGACGACTACCTGGCCAAGCCCTTTTCGATGCTGGAGCTGACTGCGCGTGTGCGTGCGTTGTTGCGCCGTGTGGACCAGCTGCGAGCCCAGCTGCAGGCGCAGCCTGCCAACCCGGTGCTGCAGGCGGGTAGCTTGCGCCTGGACGTGGCGCGGCGCACGGCGCATTTGGCTGGCACGGCGCTGAACCTGACGCTGCGCGAATTTGATCTGCTGCACTTCATGGCCCGCCACCCGGGGCACATCTACAGCCGAGGTGAACTGCTGCAGCGCGTCTGGGGTGACGGGTTTGACGGCTTTGAACACACCGTCAATTCACACATCAACCGGCTGCGCAGCAAGCTGGAGGGCGACAGCGGGGCGGGGGCAGCCGCACCCGGCCCACCCCACAACCCGCCGCCGCGTTTGATAGAAACCGTTTGGGGCTTGGGTTACCGCTTCAACGCGCCCGGCTTGCAGCCGGTGGCTGCACACACGCCAACGCTTGCAGCATGAACCAGGCCGCTCTTCAGCAGCGTTGGCTGCCCGACAAACTGCCCGCGCGGCTGGTGCTGCTGCTGGCCACGCTGCTGCTGGGTTGGGGCGCCTTTGTCGGGTTTCTGGCTTGGCGTGTGGCTGCAGACAACGAACACGAAGCCTTGCAACGGCTGTCGGCCGGGCTGGCCGGGCACATCGTGAAGAGCTGGCCCGAACTGGGTGGTGGCACGCCCGACGACCCCGCGCCGCGGCAACAACTGCTGCGCATGCTGATGACGGTAAACCCGGGCATCCAGGTTTATGTGCTGGACCCCGCAGGCCGGGTGCAGAACTACATCGGTGAACCCGGCATGGTGCGCCAGCCGCAGGTGGACACGTCAGCGCTGCGTGCTTTTCTGGCCGGTGCGCCACTGCCGCAGTACGGCACCGACCCGATGGGTGGTGGCAGCCGGCGCTTGTTCAGCGCGGCCATGTTTGCACCCGGCGCGGGTGGCACTGCCGGCTATCTGTACATCGTGCTGGATGGCCCCGACCGCAGCGCAGCTGCGGCCCAGCTGAACCCTGCCCGCATCTGGCGCGGTGTGGCCTGGGCAGCTGCTGCGGGCCTGCTGGTGGCGCTGCTGGTGGGGGCCTGGGCGGTGCGCGCGCTGACACGACCGCTGGACCGGTTGACGCGCGATCTGGCGCTCTTTGAACTGCCGCCTGCGGTTGCCGCTGCCGCTGCGGATACTGACGTTGACGCTGACGTTGACACTGACTCGGCAGCCGGTGTGCCTGTCCGGACCGTACCTTCCTTGACGGGGTTCACGGGCCGGGACGAGATCTCGGCACTGGGCCGCAGTTTTGTTGGCCTCTCGCAACGCCTGGCCGCCCAGCACTTTCAGCAACAGCGCCAGGCCACGGCGCACCGTGAGGTGATAGCCAATGTGGCGCACGATCTGCGGACTCCGTTGACGGCGCTGCACGGGCATCTGGAAGCGCTGCGTGCCGATGTTCAACCCGCTTCGACGCAAGACCGCGCGCGCGCCACCCAGCACCTGGACACCGCGCTGGCACAGAGCGACAAGTTGCGCCGCCTGACGCAACAGCTGTTTGAACTGGCCACCTTGCAGTCCATGGACCAGGTGTTGCACAGCGAGCGTTTTCGTCTGGATGAGCTGGTGGCCGACGCGGTGCAGAAGTACGGTCTGTGGGCCCGGCCCAGCCCGGTTGCTTTGGCAGGCACTGCGCCCGGCGCGGTGGAATTGCAGGGCGACTTGCAGCTCATCGAACGTGCACTCACCAACCTGATCGACAACGCGGTGCGCCACAGCCCCGCCGCGCAGCCGGTGCAGGTCAGCCTGCGATGCAGCGACGTGGAAGTGCTGGTGCTGGTGGAGGACAGCGGCCCGGGCTTGCCGGAGGAGCTGCACCGCCGCTTGAACGCCGGCGCTTCGGTGCGCGACCCGGCCGTGAAGCGCCATGCAGGTGGTGGCATGGGCGGCTTGGGCTTGGCCATCGCGCAGCGCATTGCCGCGCTGCATGGCGGCCGCCTGCACACGCTGCCACCGCCGGCCGGTGGTGGCACCTGTTTGTGCCTGGCGCTGCCGCGGCAACCCGCGCCTGCTTAGCCCCCCGCGGGCCCGCGCGCAAGCAGCGCGCCTTCAGCCCGCTCAACGCAAGTCGATGCGCGGGTCGAACTTGGCGCGCTTGACGCTGAAAAAAGCCTTCACGTTGCGCACGTTGGCGTCCTGAGTGAACAAACGCTGCACCAGTGCCTGGTAGGCCGGCATCTCAGCCACAAACAGCACCAGCACAAAGTCCGGCCCGGGTGACACCCGCCACACCTGCTGCACCGCGCTTTCAGCCACCGCGCGGGCCTCAAAGGCGTCCAGGTGTTCAGCACCTTGGCGGTCAAGCGTGACTTCCACCAGCGCCGTCAGGCCTTGCTTCAGTTTGTGGGGGTTCAGTAAAGCCACACGGCGTTCGATAAGACCGGCATCCACCATGCGGCGCACACGACGCAAAGCAGTGGCTGGCGATGTAAGCGCACGCTCAGCCAGGTCTTGATTGGTCAGAGAAGCGTCGGCCTGCAAGATGTCCAGCAGGCGCAAGTCAGTGGCGTCGAGTTCCATGCTGAAATATTAAAGCTGCGAAACTGTTCTGTGTGAAATAAACGGCTGTCGTATGTCGAAGAAAAAATAAAACGCCAGATATGAACAGCATTGGCAATAAACCACCAGAGCGTCAGCCCTAGCATTCGACTTCGGCAACAAAACAAGGGCAACAACACCATGTGTGGCATCGTCGGCGCCGTCAGCACGCGCAACATCGTCCCCATCCTCATTGAAGGCCTGAAGCGGCTGGAATACCGCGGTTACGACAGCTGCGGCGTGGCCGTGCATCAAGGGGGCGCACTGAAGCGGGCACGCAGCACGTCACGTGTGGCTGAACTGGAAGCCAACGTGGCGGCCGATGGCATCAGTTCGGGTACCGGCATCGCCCACACGCGCTGGGCCACCCATGGCGCACCAGCGGTGCACAACGCGCACCCGCACTTCAGCGCCGGGCCGACTCTGGAAAAAGACAAGCTGGGCAAAGAAGCCGCCCAAGCCAGCAGCGGAAAAGTCGCCCTGGTGCACAACGGCATCATTGAAAACCATGACGAACTGCGCGCAGCGCTGCAGGCCAAAGGCTATGTGTTTGACAGCCAGACCGACACCGAAGTCATCGTGCATCTGGTTGACAGCCTGTATGACGGCGACCTGTTTGAGGCATTGAAGGCGGCGGTAGTGCAGCTGCGCGGCGCCTATGCGATTGCTGCTTTTTGCAAGGACGAGCCGCACCGTGTCGTCGGCGCGCGGGCTGGTTCGCCGCTGATTCTGGGCGTCGGCAAATCGCATTCTGAAAATTTTCTGGCCAGCGACGCGATGGCGCTGGCCGGGGTGACAGACCAGATCGTCTACCTCGAAGAAGGTGACCTGGTGGACATTCAGCTGGGCAAGTATTGGGT
>JANNMQ010000160.1:0-12952 GCA_031398045.1 Rubrivivax sp. | reverse complement strand
CAGTTCGGCCGCCGCGATTTCGTAGGCCGCTGCCGCTTGCAGCAGCGCCACATCGCCCTGCGGCCGCCCGATCAACTGCAGGCCCACCGGCCAGCGGCCGTTGCTGTGAAACCCTGCGGGCAGGCTGATGGCGGGCAGGCCGGCGAAGGTGGCGTAGATGGTCGATTCCATCCAGCGGTGGTAAGTGTCCATGGCGCGGCCGGCGATGGCCTGCGGCCAACGGTCCTTGATCGGGAAGGGCCAGGTCTGCGTCACCGGCAAAGCCAGCAAATCAAACTGCGCAAAGGCCGCGAGCATCTGCTGATAAAAGGTGCTGCGTGCCTGGCTGGCCTGCATGAAGTCCATCAGCGCTGTGCCTCGGGCCTGGTCGTGCTCCCACAGCGCCTCGGGCTTGATGGCCTCGCGCGCGCCGGGGCGGCCGAGCAGCGCCGCCACACGTGGCGTCACCAACGCGCGCCGCCAGACCAGCCAGGCCTGCCACACCGCGATTGCATCGAAGGGCGGCTGCAGGGGCAGCACGATGGCGCCTTCGCCTGCAAAGCGCTGCAACGCCGTTTCGCAGGTGGCGAGCAGGCCCTCTTCCATCGGCAGATAACCGTTCAGGTCGCCCAGCCAGCCGATGCGCAAACCGCGCAGCGCTGTGGTGTCGTGCGGCAGTTCGATCGGGCCCAGCGCATTGGCGATCGACAATGGCGCCCGTGGGTCGGGGCCGGACTGGATGGCCAGCAGCTTGGCCAGGTCCTGCACCGTGCGCGCCATCGGCCCCTCTATGCCCAACTGGCCCATCCACACGTCGCCCGTGGGCCACATCGGCACCCGGCCCTGGCTGGGTCGCATGCCAAAGATGTGATTCCAGGCCGCAGGGTTGCGCAGCGAGCCCATGAAGTCCGAACCGTCAGCCAGCGGCAGCAGCCGCTGCGACACAGCCACCGCAGCGCCGCCACTCGAGCCGCCCGCGCTGACAGCAGGGTCCCAGGCGTTGCACGTGGCACCGAAGAGTTCGTTGAAGGTGTGTGAACCCAGACCGAACTCGGGCGTGTTGGTCTTGCCGATGACGATGCAGCCGGCGGCCTTCAGGCGGGCCACCATCGCGCCGTCGTGCGTGGCGACGGCGTCTTTCAGCAGTGTGCAGCCCAGGGTGGTGGCAAAACCCGCCGCCGGCGCCATATCTTTGATGGCGTGGGGAATGCCGTGCAGCCAGCCGAGCGAATGGCCACGGGCCAACTCAGCGTCCCGCGCGTCAGCCTGGCGCAGCAGCACATCGTCAGCAGCCAGGTTGACGATGGCGTTGAAGACCGGGTTGAGCCGGTGTATGCGCTGCAGGCTGGCCTGCATGACTTCGCGGCACGACACCCGTCGGGCATGAATGGCGCGCGACAGGGTGTCGGCGTCAAGCTCGGTCAGGTCTGCAGTCAAATTCACAGTGCGCCCTTTCAGTCGACGGTGATGCCGGCCTTTTGCACCAGCGCACGCATGACCGGCCATTCGTGGTTCACGCGCCCCTCAAACGTGGCCGGTGGCTCGTAACCCACCTCCAGGCCAGACTTGGCCACATCGGCGTGCACGGCCGGCAATTTCATCACCTCGGCCAGGGCGTTGACGAGCATGGCGCGCACACCATCGGACAGGCCGCGCGGCCCTACCAGCGACATGAAGGCCGCCATCTCGAACCCGGGCAGGCCCGATTCAGCCAGTGTCGGCACGTCGGGCTGAGCAGACAAACGCTTGGCGGTGGTGGCGGCCAGCGGTTTGATCTTGCCGGTCTTGATCTGCGGCATGGCTGCCATGTTGGTGTCGACGGACAGAAGCACCTGGCCGCCGATCAGATCTTGCATGGCCGGTGCGCTGCCCTTGTAGGGCACATGCACGATGTCCAGCCCGGTGGCGGCCTTGAACATCTCGCCAGCAAAGTGCGACGGTGTGCCGGCACCGGGCTTGTTTTCCACCACGATGTTGCTGCCCGGCATCTGCAGTTGCATTTGCCGCGCCAGCGCGCGGGCCAACACATCGGTCGCACCACCGGGCGGGAAGGCCACGACGATGGTGATGGGCTTTTCTGGAAACGCCGCCTGGGCTGCCAGTGGGCTGAGCAGAGCGATCATGGCCAACGCAACAACTTGGCGGCGCTGGTGGTGGCAGGAAGCAGACATGTAGAAGTTCTCTGGATGAAAGGCTGTTGACGGGGGTGACGGGCGCCGCAACGGGCACGGTGGGTGAAGCGGGGCCTTGCACAACTGGACGTGGCCTGGCGAGGGGTTGCACTTTGATTCAATTCTCAAACCTTAACGGGTGATGAGGTCCCTTCTTTCCAAGGCGGGTGGGGGTACCTGCCCGGACTGAAAGGCTGCAGTGGGCGCATAGGCCCGGGTCATCAGGCGAAACAAACCTGGGGGCGCGGGTAACCAATGGGCCAGTTGATCCAACTCGGCGGGCGACTGGTGCGCAATCCAGATGTCGATGCTGCTGTCAGCGCTTTTTCACGAGGCCTGCTGTCCGGTCGCCGATGGCATAGCGTTTCAGAGGATGGGCAGTGAAGCACATGCCGCCAAACGGATCAACTTCATACATCGTGAGCGACCAGAACGCCTCGGCAGGGATGCCTTGGGGCGGAATTCGGAATCTGTAGTGGTGCTTGCCCTGCAAGGGTGCGCCTTGTTCATCCGTGATGGCGCTGACGTAGATCACTTCTGAGGTCGGCAACGCGCCCAACCCCCACAGCGAAATCTGGAAAAAAAACTCCCCAAGCTGCTGGCAGCCTGGAGCAGAACCCAGCAAGCCCGTGAGCGCCCGATCCGGCTGATGTTCCAGAACGAAGCCCGCTTTGGTCGCATGGTCCGGATTCGGCGCGCATGGGCCCACGGTGAGCAACGGCTACGAACGTGAGCTCCTCTATGTCTACAGCGCTGTGAGTCCGATGGAGGGCGAATTCGACTGGAAGATCACGACCAAGATGAACACCTCCATGATGAGCGAGTTCCTGGCCCAGGTCAGCGACGCGCACCCAGACGGGTCCATCGTCATGGTGGTCGATGGGGCGAGTTCTCATGTCAGCAAAGATGTGCTGATGCCGGCAAACATGCGGTCGCTCAGATTGCCACCCTACGCTCCTGAGCTGAACCCCCAAGAACACATCTGGGATGAGCTGGGCGAGAAGAATTTTCCGAACTGCGTATTCGACGACCTGAACAGCGTCCGCCGGGAGCTCGAGTCTGGCCTACCAAAGCTTGCTGCTGACCACAGAACCGTGCGAGGCATTACGGTTTGGCCTTGGATACATAAGCTCAACTGGATCGCTCACTGGAATCAGAAAGACCGCGGCAAGCCGAGCACATGCTCGGCCACGTAGGCGTAGATCAAGTTGGTCGAGATCGGCGCCACCTGGTAGAGCCGTGTCTCGCGGAACTTGCGCTCGATGTCGTATTCGTTGGCAAAACCAAAGCCACCATGCGTTTGCATGCAGACGTTGGCCGCATCCCAGCTCGCCTTGGCGGCCAAGTATTTCGCCATGTTGGCCTGCGCGCCGCAGTTCTCATGGGCGTCGAAGCGGCGCGCTGCCTCGAAGCGCATCAGATTGGCCGCTTCTATCTCGATGAAGGCATCGGCGATGGGGAACTGCACACCCTGGTTCTGGCCGATGGGCCGGTCGAACACGATGCGCTCGTTGGCGTACTTGCGCGCGCGCTCGATGAACCAGTAGCCGTCGCCGATGCATTCAGCGGCGATCAAGGTGCGTTCGGCATTCAGACCATCGAGGATGTACTTGAAGCCCTTGCCTGCTTCGCCGATAAGGTTCTCTTCCGGAATCTCCAGGTTCTCGAAGAACAGCTCGTTGGTCTCGTGGTTGACCATATTGGGGATGGGCCGCACGGTCAGGCCATTGCCGACGGCGTGGTGCAGGTCGACCATGAAGATCGACATGCCTTCGGACTTCTTCTGCACCTCGGCCAGCGGCGTGGTGCGGGCCAGCAAGATCATCAGATCGGAATGCTGCACACGCGAGATCCAGACCTTCTGGCCGTTCACCACATAACGACCGTCCTTCTTCACGGCGGTGGTCTTGATCTTCGTGGTGTCGGTGCCCGTGGTGGGCTCGGTCACGGCCATCGACTGGATGCGCAGCTTGCCGGCTGCGATGCCAGGCAGGTATTTGTCCTTTTGCGCCTTGCTGCCGTTGCGCAGCAGCGTGCCCATGTTGTACATCTGGCCATGCACCGCACCGGCATTGCCGCCGCTGCGGTTGATCTCTTCCATGATCACAGTGGCGGCCGTCAGACCCAGCCCCGTACCGCCGTAGTCCTCAGGGATCATCGCGGCCAACCAGCCGGCCTGCATCAGCGCGTCGACAAACTTCTCCGGGTAGGCCTTCTGCTCGTCGACCTTGCGAAAGTATTCATCGGGGAACTGCCGGCACAGGCCGCG
Source organism: Rubrivivax sp. (assembly GCA_031398045.1). Lineage (GTDB taxonomy): Bacteria > Pseudomonadota > Gammaproteobacteria > Burkholderiales > Burkholderiaceae_C > Rubrivivax. The sequence goes on along the minus strand of JANNMQ010000160.1, from coordinate 8,533 downwards.
CACGGCGTCCCGGATTTCCTGGTGGTCATCGACTTCGTTGAACATCGTTGTCTCCTTGTGTGTGCTTCAAGCCAGCGTGGCGCTGGCTTCCAGGGCCAGGTCGCCCTCAGCGCGGATCTCGTGCAACCCCTTGACGAACACCGGCAAGCCGCTGCGGCCTTCTTTCAACTCCACGTCGTCGATGCGCGACAGGCGCGAGATCGACTGCCCCGCACGCAGCGGCGCGAGGAACTCGATCTGGCTGCCGGCCCCCATGCGGCGCGGTAGCGGCACAGGTGGAAGGAAGCCGCCGCGCCGGGGGTGACCGTCAGGCCCGATCGCGGACTGGCGGGGCATCGGCAGGAAGTACAACCAGTGCCAGCACGGCGGAATGGCCTCGCCCAGCCGTGGTGGATCGTCGCGGTCGAGCGTGGCGGTCAGCCCGCGCCGCGGCGCCAGAGTCGCCCCGTCGTCCATGGCTTCGGTGCGGCCGACCCAAGCGCGCAGGTGTTCGATGTCCAGATTCATGAGGTCGGTCTCTCGTCGCTCTCCGTGTCGCTATGCATGGTTTGTACACAGATTCTCGGAGCGAAAACGCTATCTGTAAAATACTTATTCGACCTACCCGCTAGACGCCGGAAAGATATCCATGGAACTCCGACAGCTTCGCTACTTTCTCGGTGTCTGCGAGGCCGGCAGCTTACTCAAGGCCTCTTCGCGCCTTCACCTGGCGCAGCCGGCGTTGGGCCAGCAGATGTCCACGCTCGAAGAGGAGCTCGGTGTGCGCCTGCTGTTGCGCTCCAGCAAGGGCGTGACCCCGACATTGGCAGGCAAGACCTTCCTCGAGCACGCGAAGCTCGTGCTCGCCGATGTCGAGCGCGCCTCGCTGGCCGTGCGCGAAGCGGGAGCTGTACCCAGCGGCAGTGTGGCGATCGGGCTGCCCACCACCGTTTCGCTCGGTGCGACGTTGCCCATCCTTCAAGCCTGTCGCGAGCGTTTGCCGCTGGTCCGCCTGAAGATCGTCGAGGCCTACAGCGGCTTCCTGAAGGAGTGGCTGCAGTCAGGCCGCCTGGATCTCGCGATTCTGTTCGGCGACAAGCCCGAGACCGTCCTGAGCAAGCGCGCACTGCTCGACGAGCAACTGGTCTTTGTGACCAGCGCAAGGGCGACTGCACTTCCCAAGAAGCTGTCTCTCGAGCGGCTTGCGCAATGGCCGCTGGTCTTGCCGAGCAGCGAGCATGGTCTGCGACGGATCATCGACGACGCCTGCGCGTCGCTGGGTCTGCAGCTCGACGTGGTGGCCGAGATCGATTCACTGCCGAGCGTCAAGAAGGCGACCGAAGCGGGCATCGGCAGCACCATTCTTCCGCTGGTCTCAGTGGCCGATGAGATCGCAGCAGGCAAGCTGCAGGCTTCGCGAATCACCAGCGACCGTATGTCACGCAGGGTGGTCTGCGCAACCAACGTCACGCGGCCGTCGGCACCTGCCAGCAGCGCTGTCTTCGCGCTGATTCAGGAGGTCATCCATGACATGGTGGCTTCGAAGTCCTGGCCGGGCCACTGGATCGACCGGCCCCGCGCCTGAATCGTGTGGCCGCGCCAGCCGTCGGCAGCGGGCAGGTAACTTGGTTTTCACCCGAGCTTTTGCGGTCACGACTTCAAACGTGAAGGCGGTAGATGAACGCGTCCAAAAAATCATCAGGATACCGTCACTGATACCGTCACTGATACCGTCATTGATACCGTTAAGTGCTCCCACTTCCCAAGGAACGAAGGGTTGCGAAGTCCGTAGAAATCAAAAACTTAGGCTTCGTCATTCCCACTCAATAGTCGCTGGCGGCTTGCTGCTAACGTCATAAGTGACACGATTTATGCCGCGCACTTCGTTGATGATGCGACTGGAGACCTTCTTCAGCAACGCGTAGGGCAGCTCGGCCCAGTCGGCGGTCATGAAGTCGCTGGTTTGCACGGCGCGCAAGGCCACCACGTTTTCATAGGTGCGGCCGTCGCCCATCACGCCGACGCTTTTCACCGGGATAAACACCACGAAGGCTTGGCTGGTCAGGTCGTACCAGCTCTTGCCAGTGTCGGGGTCGATGGTGGCACGCAGCTCGTCGATGAAGATGGCGTCGGCGCGCTGCAGCAGCGCGGCGTACTCGGGCTTGACCTCGCCCAGGATGCGCACGCCCAGGCCCGGGCCCGGGAACGGGTGGCGGTAGACCATCTCGCGCGGCAGGCCCAGCGCCACCCCCAGCTCACGCACCTCGTCCTTGAACAGTTCGCGCAGCGGCTCCAGCAGCTTCAGGCCCAATGTGGCAGGCAGGCCGCCCACGTTGTGGTGGCTCTTGATGGTGGCTTTTTTGGTGTGCGTGCCGCCGCTTTCCACCACGTCGGGGTAGATGGTGCCTTGGGCCAGCCACTTCGCACCTTTGTTGCCATCACCCTTCAGCTTGGCGGCTTCGGCCTGGAAAACTTCGACAAATTCGCGGCCGATGATCTTGCGCTTCTGCTCAGGGTCGGTCACGCCCTTCAGGTGGCCCAGGAACTGTTCCGCCGCATGTACATGCACCACCTTGGCATGCCCAAGGGTAGAGTCCGGCCCGGCAAACATGTCCATCACCATCTGGCCTTCGTTCAGTCGCAACAAGCCGTGGTCGACAAACACGCACGTCAGCTGGTCGCCGATGGCGCGGTGGATGAGTGCTGCAGCCACGCTGCTGTCCACCCCGCCAGACAGGCCCAGGATGACTTCTTCGTCACCCACTTGCGCCTTGATGCGGGCCACCGCTTCCAGGGCGTAGTTGCCCATCATCCAGTCGCCTTGGCAACCCGCGATGTGGCGCACAAACCGCGTCAGCAACGCAGCGCCCTGCACCGTGTGCGTCACTTCAGGGTGGAACTGCACCGCGTAGAAGTTGCGCGCCTCGTCAGCCATGCCGGCAATGGGGCAGCTGGGGGTGCTGGCCATCAGCTTGAAGCCAGGCGGCAGCGCCGTCACCTTGTCGCCGTGGCTCATCCACACTTTCAGCATGCCGTGGCCTTGTGGTGTGCTGAAGTCTTCAATGCCGTCTAGCAGTCGGGTGCGGCCGTGTGCGCGCACCTCGGCATAACCAAACTCACGGTGGTCGCTGGCCTCGACCTGGCCACCCAGTTGCACGGCCATGGCAAACATGCCGTAGCAGATGCCCAGCACCGGTACACCCGCGGCCCACACCGCGGGCGGCGCCCGCAATTGGTGGTCTTCGTAGGTGCTGGCGTGGCTGCCCGACAAGATGATGGCCTTGGCGCCAAAGTTGCGCACGAAGTCGTCAGACACGTCGCTGGGGTGTATTTCGCAATACACCTGGGCTTCACGCACGCGGCGGGCAATGAGCTGCGTGACCTGCGAACCGAAATCAAGGATGAGGATCTTGTCGTGCATCACAGGTTGAAGTACAGCGGAGGTTGTCTAGACAGGCTGGGTAGAAACCTTGGCCGCCTGCCGGCGAGCCAGGTGGCGAAAGTGCAGCGCGGCCATCAGCAAGGCCATCAGCTGCAAAACCGCGCAGAAGAACATGGGCGCGCCTACGCGCCAGTCGGTGCGCGGCAGGTGCGAAATGGTGGCCATCAACGGCGCGGCAAAAACGGGCGCTATCACCGCCATCAGGCTGTTCAGGCTGCTCACGGCGCCCATGGTCTGCCCTTGGGTGCGCTCGTCGGCTGCGGCCGACACCAGGCCCTGCAATGAAGCCGCCACGGCGGCGCCCAACACGTTGACAAAGATCACCGCGTACATCATCCAGGGCTCGGTGGCCAGGCCCCAGCCCAAGAATGCCAGCGTGGACGACACCAGGCCCGCCACGGCCAGGCGCTGCGCCGTAAAGCGCTTCAGCAAGCGGCCCAAGAGCGCACCCTGGACCACTGCCGACACCATCCCCACGGCAAACAGTGACCAGCCGTTTTCAGTCGGGCCCCAGCCAAACCGAAAACTGCCGTACAGCACCCACACCGTGTACAGAGAAAACTGTGCCAAGCCCGCAAAGGCCAACACGCCCACCAGCAGGCCCACGCCTTTCAGCGCGACCAGTTGTTTGAGTGACGTCACTGGGTTGACCCGCGTCCAGTCAAAAGCGCGACGCTGAGCGGCGCCCAGTGACTCGGGCAGCACAAACCAGCCGTAGGCCAGATTGGCCAGCGCCAGGCCGCCCGCCACAAAAAACGGCAGCCGCAGATCGATGCCACCAAGCACACCGCCCAGCACCGGCCCCAGGATGAAGCCGATGCCAAACATGGCACCCAGCATGCCAAAACGTTTGGCTCTTTCAGCCGGCGGTGTGATGTCGGCTACATAGGCGTTGGCCACGGCCGCGTTGGCTTGCATGGCACCACCGACGATGCGTGAAACCACCAGCATCCACAGCGCACTGGCCAGCGCGGTGGTGAAAAAATTGATGGCGATGCCGCAAAAGCCCAGCAACAGCACAGGCCGGCGGCCATAACGATCAGACAGGGCGCCCAGCACGGGGGCAGCCAGAAACTGCGCCAGCGCATAGCTGACGGCCACCACGCCGTACCAGCGCGCCTGTTCAGCAGGGTCGGTGGTGAACTGGCCGACGATGGCCGGCAGCACCGGCACGATGATGCCCACGGCCAGCATGTCGATCAACACCACCAGCAGAATGAAGCGCATGGCCGCCGCTTGACCGGCTGGTGGGCCGGATGGTGGGTTCTGGGGGCCCTGCTGGCCTTGCTGCCCGTCTGCGGGGGCAGCCTGCACCGACGCACTCATTCCATGCGGTAGTTGGGCGCTTCTTTGGTGATCTGCACGTCGTGCACATGGCTCTCGCGCATGCCGGCGGAGCTGATCTCAACAAATTGCGCGTGTTCGTGCATATCGGCAATGCTGGCGCAGCCGCAGTAATGCATGCAGGCTTTCAAGCCACCGGCCATCTGGAAGATGACAGCCACCACCGATCCTTTGTAGGGCACCTGGCCTTCGATGCCTTCGGGCACCAGCTTGGTGGTGCTCAAGTTGTTGGCGTTGCTTTCCTGGAAGTAACGGTCGGCCGAGCCTTGCTGCATGGCGCCGATGGAGCCCATACCGCGATAGCTTTTGTAGGTTCGGCCCTGGTACAAGATAGTTTCACCCGGGGCTTCTTCGGTGCCGGCGAAAGCGCCACCCATCATCACCGTGTCGGCGCCGGCTGCAATGGCCTTGGCCAGGTCGCCAGAAAAACGCACGCCGCCGTCGGCGATGACGGGAACGCCGCTGCCCTTCAAGGCCTGCGCCACCTGGTCGATGGCGTAGATCTGCGGCACACCCACGCCCGTGACGATGCGCGTGGTGCAAATGCTGCCGGGGCCGATGCCCACTTTCACCGCGTCAGCGCCGGCTTCGGCCAGCGCCAATGCAGCCCCGGCAGTGGCGATGTTGCCGCCAATCACGTCCACTTGCGGGTAATTTCGCTTCACCCAACGGACCCGCTCCACCACGCCGGCCGAGTGGCCGTGAGCGGTGTCCACCACCAGCACGTCAACCCCGGCACGCACCAGCAGCTCAACGCGCTCTTCGGTGCCGTCGCCCACGCCCACCGCGGCGCCCACACGCAGTTTGCCTTGGGCGTCACGCGCGGCGCTGGGGAATCTGGTCTGCTTGGTGATGTCTTTCACCGTCATCAGGCCCCGCAACTCGAAGGCGTCGTTCACCACCACCACACGTTCAAGCTTGTGGCGGTGCATCAGCGACTTGCCGTCTTCAATGGTGGCGTTTTCTTTCACGTAGACCAGACGCTCGCGCGGCGTCATGATCTCGCGCACCGGTGCGTCCAGCCGCGTTTCAAAGCGCAGGTCTCGCCCTGTGATGATGCCCACCACCTTGCCGTCATCCACCACCGGAAAACCGGAAATGCCATGCTGCCTGCTCAGCGCAATGACATCGCGCACTGGCACCCCGGACGACACCGTGATGGGGTCGCGCAGCACACCCGATTCATAGCGTTTGACACGCGCCACCTCCCTCGCCTGCTGCTGCGGCGTAAGGTTTTTGTGCACGATGCCGATGCCACCTTCCTGTGCCAGCGCGATGGCCAAACGAGCCTCGGTGACGGTGTCCATGGCGGCGGATACCAGGGGCAGGTTCAGCGAGATGTTGCGCGACAGTCTGGTCGCCAGGCTGGTGTCGCGGGGCAACACCTGGGAATAGGCCGGCACCAACAACACATCGTCGAAGGTGAGCGCTTTGCCGAGTAGGCGCATGAGACGGTGGCTCCAAACTCAAAAGCGGATTATAGAGAGGGCTTCTTCGGCCCCGCAGGGCACTACACTGGCGCTATGTCACATGCACCTTTACACCCGCAGGCGTTGACACTGGTTGCAGCGCTTTGCTTTTCGCTGCTGTGCACGCCCGTGGCTGCGCAGTGGATGTGGCGCGGTGCCGACGGCCGGGTGAATGCCAGCGACCGCCCGCCACCTGCGGGTGTGGCTGACAGGGACATCCTCAAGCGGCCCCAGGCCGACAACCGCCGCCGCCTGAACACACCGGCCGCAACAGCTGCCAGCGCAAGCGCGGCTGCGACCGACGCGGCCGGCGCAACAGCTGGCGCCGCTTCAGCGCCCGCACGTGCAGCTTCAGCACCGATAACCGCGTTGGAAAAAGAAGCCTTCGCGCGCAAACAGGCGGCTGAACAAGACAAGGCCGCCAAAGCGAAAGCCGATGAAGACCGGCAGGCTGCCGTGCGCGCCAGCAACTGCCGCAATGCCCGCGGCCTGATGGCCAGCTTGGAAAGTGGCACCCGGCTGGTGCGCACCAACGAAAAAGGTGAACGTGAAGTAATGGACGACCGCGGCCGCGCTGAAGAAATGCGCCGTGCCCGCGACGCCATTGCCAGCGATTGCCGCTGAACCAGGGCCGCTGCGACAGGGCCACTGCAACAGGGACCGTACCGTTGCCACCCTGCGGCGGCAGCGCTAAGTTTTTGCGGGCACCGCAGCAGCCGTGACACGCACCTTGCGCGCTTGGGCCGCTGCCTTGTGTTTGCCGTAGCGCAGGCGCCGCGCCTCCTTGGGGTCTACCTGCAACGGCCGGTAAAGTTCCACGCGGTCACGTTCGCGCAGCACCGTGTCGGCGCTGTGCAGGCGGCCCCACAGGCCAAATTGCAGCTGGGACTCTTGCAGTGCATGGCGGCCCAGCACCCCACTGGCTCGCACAGCCTGGCCCAGCGTGCTGCCGGCCGACAACTGCAGCGCGGTTTCGTCCACCTGGCCCGGTGCGGCGCAATAGACCACGCTCACGGAAACTCCATCTGGCTGTTGATCAGCGAGGGCCATACACCTCTTCGGCTCGGCGCACAAAAGCATCCACGAAGGTATCGGCGACGCGGTCGAACACGGGGCTGACCACCGCCTCCAGCGCCACGCTGGAAAAGGCGTAACGCAGGTCAAATTCGATCTTGCAGGCTTGTTGCTCGCTGCCCGGGCGACCCAGCGGCTTGAAAACCCACAGGCCTTGCAGCATTGAAAAGGGGCCATCCACCAGCTGCACTTGCACCTGTGCATCGGTCACGTGCAAGTTGCGTGTAGTGAAGGAGTGCCGTAAACCTTTGAAGGCCAGGCCCAGGCGGGCGGTGACGCTGTGTTCGTCCTGCAGCAACACGTCCGCGCGGTCGCACCAGGGCAGAAATTCCGGGTATTGGGGAATGCCCACCACCAGCGTGTACATCTCACGCGGTGAATACCACAACAGAACCGACTTTTGCACGTGCTTCATACTGTGCAACGATTGTAGAAGCGCCCCCAAGCCCCCTAGCGCCCTAGCCCCCAATTCCGCGGGCTCATCTCGCGGGCTCAACTGTCACCCATGACCACCACCGCACCTTCCAAAACCACGGCCCACATCGCCGAAAACCGCCGCGCGCGCTTCGAATACCACATCGAAGAACAGTACGAGGCCGGCATGGTGCTGGCTGGCTGGGAAGTGAAGGCCATCCGCGCTGGCCAGGTGCAGCTGACCGACGGCTACGTGCACATCCGCGACGGCGAGCTTTTCCTCATCGGCTGCCGCATCAACGCACTGCGCTCGGCCAGCACCCACATCAGCCCGGAGGCCGACCGCACCAAGAAGTTGCTGATGCACAAGGCCGAAATTCGGCGCCTCATCGGTAAGGTGGAACAAAAAGGCTTCACGCTGGTGCCACTGAACCTGCACTACAAAGGCGGCACCGTCAAAGCGCAGATTGCGCTGGCCAAGGGCAAAGCCGAACACGACAAGCGCAACACCGAAAAAGAGCGGGACTGGAACCGGGAACGTGGCCGACTGATGAGACACAAAGTCTCATCAGGTCCGAAGGACTAGGCAGCGAAGCTGCCGAAGGCCAGGTCGCGCGAAGCGCAAAAGGGGCGGCTGATGCGGCACAAGGTTTCGGGGCCGGGAAAAGACTGAAAGCGGATTCACTGGTGAGGCGGGATATGGACTGTGCGGTGTACTGCTGCGCTCATGTCCTCCTTCACCGGCCTTGCGGCCAGTGAATTCCCCCTTTACTTCGCTACGCAGCACACCGCACAGCCCATATCCATTCAA
>JANNMQ010000960.1:0-6341 GCA_031398045.1 Rubrivivax sp. | reverse complement strand
CAGCCGCTGTGTTTTGACAACCCCCCTGAGTACATGTCACTGGGTTACTTTACTCATGCCGCCCGGGGGGGCTGCGGGCCGCGGCCCCACGCCCGCCTGCGCGGACTTGGACGGCCCGAAGGCCAAGGGCCTCTGGCGCTTGGCGGCGGCAACGCCGCCTGGGGGCCCTATCAGCGCCTGAACAGGTCCAGGATGCTGTCGCGCTCGGTTTCGCTGGGCGCCTGGGGCACCTTCTCTTCCAAGCCCACGCTGAGCACGCCCTGCCCCCTGGCGTACTCCTCGTACACCCAATTGTTGCCTTCTTGCACCACGCCCGGTGGAGGCACGAGCTCGGTGGTGCCCACGCCGCGCAGTGCATGCTGCATCAGCGTTATCCACACCGGCAGAGCCAGGCCGCCTCCGGTTTCGCGTTCGCCCAGTTTGCGCGGGTTGTCATAGCCTATCCACACCACGGCCGTCAGACTGGCGTGGTAGCCCGCAAACCAGGCGTCCATCGAATCATTGGTGGTGCCGGTCTTGCCGTGGATGTCAGCACGCTTCAACGTCGCCTGAGCCCGCGCCGCGGTGCCGCTGCGTGTCACTTCCTGCAACAGGTTGGACATCACAAAAGCGTTGCGGGCCGGAATGGCGCGCCAGCTTTCGTCCAGCTGCACCGGCCGCATCTGCTGCAGCAGCTTGCCTTTTTGGTCGGTGATGCGCTGAATCAGCGCCGGCTGCACCTGGTAGCCACCGTTGGCGAACACGCTGTAGGCGGCCACCATCTGCATCGGCGTGACCGAACCCGCGCCCAAGGCCATCGTCAGGTAGGGCGGGTGTTTGTTGGCGTCAAAGCCGAAGTGCGTGATCCAGCGCTGTGCAAATGCCGGCTCGGTGGCCTTTAGAACCCGGATCGACACCATGTTCTTGGACTTGGCCAGCGCCGTCTTCAGCTGCATGGGGCCTTCGAAAGTGCCGTCGTAGTTCTTCGGCTCCCAGGGCTGGCTGCCGGTGACGCTGGCGTCGAAGAACAGCGGCGCGTCATTCACCACCGTGGTCGGCGTGAAGCCCTTTTCCAGCGCTGCCGAGTAGATGAACGGCTTGAACGCCGAGCCCGGCTGCCGCCAGGCTTGTGTCACGCGGTTGAACTTGTTGCGGCTGAAGTCAAAGCCCCCCACCATGGCCCGAATGGCACCGCTGCGCGGGTCCATGCTGACCAGTGCGCCTTCCACTTCGGGAATTTGCGTCACAGACCATTCGCCCTTGCCGTCGCCTTTGCTGTCGCGCAGCACACGCACCACCGCTCCACGCCGGATCTGCACCTTCGGCCCCGCCTTGCCGGCCAGGCCTGACTGCACCGGCCGCAGACCGTTGCCCAAGACGGTGACCAGATCGCCCGACTGCAACATGGCCACCACCTTGCGCGGCCCGGCTTCCAACACCACGGCGGCCAGCAGATCGTCGCTGGCGGGGTGGTCTGACAGCGCTTCAGCCACCCGCGCGTCCACCAACTTGTCGTCAGCGGGCAGGTCCACATAGGCTTCCGGGCCCCGGTAGACCTGCCGCAATTCGTAGTCCATCAGCCCACGGCGCAAGGCGCGGTAAGCCACCAGCTGGTCGGCCGCCTGCACCGTGAGGTAGACGTTCAGGCCGCGGGTGTAGGCCTCTTCACCATACTGGGCCACCACCAGCTGGCGCGCCGTTTCTGACAGAAATTCAGCATGCGACGCAGCGTCAGTCTGTTGGTGATAGCGCAAGTCCTGCGCCAGCGCTTCGTCGTGCTGCGCCTCGGTGATGAAGCCGTTGGTGAACATGCGTTCGATGATGTAACGCTGGCGCACCGTGGCACGCCGTGGATTGGCAATCGGGTTGTAGGCAGATGGCGCCTTGGGCAAGCCGGCCAGCATGGCCGCTTCAGCCACCGTGACCTCGCCCAATTTTTTGCCGAAGTAGATTTCCGACGCGGCGGCGAAGCCGCTGGCTCTTTGCCCCAGAAAAATCTGGTTCATGTAGAGCTCAAGAATCTGGTCCTTGCTGAGCCGGCTTTCAATCTTCAGCGCCAGCAGCATCTCGTAGATCTTGCGCGTGAAGGTCTTTTCGGTGGGCAGGTAAAAATTGCGCGCCACCTGCATGGTGATGGTGGAAGCGCCCTGGCTGCGGGCGTCGCGCAGGTTTTCAAATGCCGCACGCAGCACACCTTTGTAGTCAACGCCGCCATGTTGATAAAAGCGCGCATCCTCGGCGGCCAGCACGGCGTCCTTCATCACCTGCGGCATCTGGGCGATGGGCATGAAATTGCGCCGCTCTTCGCCAAACTCGGCCAGCTGCACACCGTCGGCTGAATACACCCGCAGGGGCAGCTTGGGTCGGTAGTCGGTCAGGCTGCTGATCTGCGGCAGGTTGGGGTAGGCCACCGCCAGCGCCACACCGACGAGCAGCAACACTGACAACATGGCGGCCAGCATCAAGGTCAGCAAGGCCAAGGCGGCCCAGGCCAGGTAGCGCAGCCAAGGCGGCATCGCGGACCAGCGCGCAGCCCTCGGCTGCTGACTTTCAGGGGATGCGGTTGCGTCGGTCACAGCAGGTTCTTGGCGATGTCGTAGCAGCAGTCACGAAGGGGAAAAAGCCCGGGCGGCCCGCCAGACCCAACGTCGCAGCGTCAAAAATTATAGGTAGCGCGCAAGCACAGACCCTGAACGAATAGTGGCAGCTGTTCCAGGCAAGCTCACGCGCCCCATCACACGGGTCGAATCAGCCACCGAATGGGCGCCGGTTGTGACATTGTCCACAGCCTCCCCGTCTGCAGAATGTGCTCTTTTCACGCCTTCATCCCCACCCTTCGCTCAGGTTCGCGCGGCCTGTGTCGAAGACCAGGTGTCGGGCCCTGCCGAGACCGGTTTGTCTTTGTAGCTCAAGGGCTTTACTGCTAGCATTGAAGTAACTTATTAACAAGCTTGGGTTGTGTGCCGCGGTGTCAAGCCGCTTTGCTTTTTGGCACCAATCTGCGCACGGCTGGGGAGCAAGGCCTTGGGTTTGCTGGATGGTTTGTTTGGACGAAAGCACCCGCCGATGATTGGGCTGGACATCAGTTCGTCCAGCGTCAAGCTGGTGGAGCTGGGCCAGACAGCCGGTGGTGAATACGTGCTCGAACGTTTTGCCTCCGAGCCTTTTGAAAAAGGCTGGATCACAGACGGCCAGATCGAGAAGTTTGACGAGGTCGCGGCTGCCGTCAAACGTGTGCTGGGCAAGAGCGGCACAAAAACCAAGCTGGTGGTGATGGCCATGCCACAGTCGGCTGTCATCACCAAAAAGATCATGCTGCCGGCTGGCCTGCGCGAAGAAGAAATGGAGCTGCAGGTTGAATCAGAGGCCAACCAGTACATCCCGTTTTCCCTGGACGAAGTGAGCCTTGATTTTTGCGTCATCGGCAACAGCCCCACGTCGGCCGGCGATGTCGAAGTGCTGATCGCCGCGTCGCGCAAAGACCGTGTCACCGACCGTCAGGGCCTGGCCGAAGCGGCCGGCCTGAAGCCCGCCGTGCTGGACATCGAGTCGCACGCTTCGCGCTTGGCCATGAGCCGCGTCATTGGCTCGCTGCCCAACGCCGGCCGCGATGCGCTGGTGGCGCTGTTTGAAATTGGCGCCGACACCACCAGTCTGAAAGTGTTGCGTGACGACGAGATGCTGTACGACCGCGATCAGGCTTTCGGCGGTTCGCAGCTCACACAGCTGATCTCGCGCCAATATGGGTTTTCGTTTGAAGAAGCCGAGGCCAAGAAACTCACGGGCGACCTGCCCGAAGACTACGAAAGCGCCATCCTGGCGCCTTTTGTAGACAGCCTGTCGCAAGAAATCGGTCGCGCACTGCAGTACTTTTTCACCAGCACACCGCACCACAAGGTGCACTACGTGATGCTGGCTGGTGGCACGGCCACGCTGCCGGGGTTGAAAGACCGTGTCACCGACTTGACGGGCTTTGCGTCCAACGTGGTCAACCCCTTCGAAAACATGCAGCTCGGCTCTGCAGTGCGTGAAAACCGCGTGCGTCGCGAGGCACCTTCTTACCTCACGGCTTGCGGTCTGGCGATGCGGAGGTTTCTGCAGTGATCCTTATCAACCTGCTGCCGCACCGCGAAGAGCGGCGCCAGCAACGCAAGCGCGCGTTTTTCGCTGGTCTGATTGCAGCTTTTGTCGCTGGTGTGGCCATAGCGGGTGTCTGGTACACGGTGCTGTCGCAGTTGACGGCAGCCCAGGAAGCCCGCAACGGCTTCCTGCGTGAAGAAACCGCCAAGCTCGACGCGCAGATTCGAGACATCGCCAACCTGCGCACGGAAATCGATGCCCTGAACGCGCGCAAAAAGGCCGTGGAAGACCTGCAGACCGACCGCAATGTGCCGGTGCACCTGCTGAACGAGCTGGTCAAACAAACGCCTGAAGGTGTGTATCTGCTGTCCATCAAACAGGCCGGTAACCAAGTCAACATCTCGGGCCAGGCGCAAACCAATGAACGGGTTTCCGAGTTGCTGCGCAACACGTCCTACAACTCGGCGTGGCTAGAGAAACCAGAGCTGATAGAAATCAAGTCGGGCACCACCTTGGGCCCCAACAAAGAGCAGCGTCGGGTGTTTGATTTCCTGATGCGCGTGTCGCTGAAGCGGCCGCAAGTGGCAGCACCTGCAGGCGCTGCATCGGCACCGGCGACCGGCACGCCTGTCAAGCCCGCCGCCGCGGCTGTACCAGCGGCCAAAGTGTCCTGAGAACCCGCACCATGGCCAAGTCCTCGACACTCAATTTTGAAATCAGCGGCCTGGTCGACCAGGCGGCTTCGCAGTTTCGCAACCTCAACCCGCGTGAACCTGGGCAATGGCCGCTGTTGCCCAAAGTGGTGTCGTGGATCGCCGCCGCGCTGGTCGCAGTGGGCCTGGGTTGGCTGCTGGTGGTGTCTGACGCCACCGATGAATTGGAACGGGTGCGCGCCGAAGAGCCACGACTCAAGGTGACCTACGAAAAAGCCCTCACCCAGGCCGTGAACCTGAGCGAGCTGCGCAAACAAAAATTGCAGGTGCAGGAATACGTGACGCAGCTGGAAAAACAGCTGCCGGGGAAGTCTGAAATCGATGCACTGTTGTCGGACATCAACCAGGCCGGCTTGGGCCGCGGGCTTCAGTTTGAACTTTTCCGGCCGGGGCAAATTGAAGTCAAGGATTACTACGCCGAACTGCCCATCGCTATCAAGGTCAGCGGCCGTTACCACGACGTGGGTGCTTTTGCCGCCGACGTGGCCAACCTGTCGCGCATCGTGACGCTGCAGAACCTGGGCATTGCGCCGTCGACGGCCAAAGACGCGGGTGGCGCGCTGACCATGGAAGCCACGGCCCGCACCTACCGTTACCTGGACCAGGCCGAGATTGCCGAGCAGCGCGCCGTTGCGCAGGCCAAGGCGGGGCCCAAAAAATGAAACCCCACGTCATGAAGCATTCCGGCCAAGCGGCGCCACGGGGGCGCACGGGGCTTGCGCTGCTGGCAGTGGCTTTTGCGTTGCTGGGCTGCAGTGCCGACCAGACCGAACTGCGCGATTGGATGGAACAGAAGCGGCGTGAAATCAAGCCCAACGTGGCGCCGCTGCAGCCGCCGAAGAAATTTGACCCCCAGCCCTACACCGGCGCGCAGGCCGTTGACCCATTCAGCACGCAAAAGCTGAGTGTGGCGCTCAAGCAAGAGGCGCAACAACCGAATTCCATGTTGTCGGCTGAACTGAACCGGCGCAAAGAGCCGCTGGAGGCCTTCCCCTTGGACAGCATGAGCATGGTGGGCAGTGTGAACAAACAGGGCCGACCCTTCGCGCTGCTGCGTGTGGACAGCCTGCTCTACCAGGTGAAGGCCGGCGACTACCTGGGGCAGAACTACGGCCGCATCATGCGCATTTCAGAAACCGACATCACCTTGCGCGAAATCGTGCAAGACGCAGCAGGCGAGTGGATAGAGCGCCCTGTAACGCTGCAGCTCCAGGAGCGCACGCGATGAGAACCCATCAGGAGAACCCGACCATGTTCCATTGGCGAGCTGCACGCGCCGTCCTCGTCACCGCTGCGCTGGCAGCCGGCGCCGCGCTGGCACCCCTGGCGGCCTGGGCTCAGAACACGGTGCAGTCCATCACCAGCAGCCAGCAGGGCGGGACCGAGGTGGTGCGCATCGAAATGTCGGAAGCCCTGACCACCGTGCCGGCCGGGTTTTCGGTGCAGGCGCCTCCCCGCATCGCCATCGACCTGCCCGGCGTTTCCAACGCCACCGGCCGCAACAGCATCGACATCAACCAGGGCAACCTGCGTTCGGTGGCGCTGGCGCAAGGTGGCGACCGCACCCGC
>JANNMQ010000099.1:0-2640 GCA_031398045.1 Rubrivivax sp. | reverse complement strand
GCCTACATCAACACTTGCGACACGGCGTCGACGTGCTGCACGCGCCCGTTGTGCACCTTCAGTTGGCCCTGCACAAACCAGCGCACGCTTTGTGGGTAGATCACATGTTCAGTGGCCAGCACACGGGCTGACAGGCTGTGTTCGTCGTCTCCCGGCAGCACCGGCACCACACTTTGCATGACGATCGGGCCATGGTCGAGTTCGGGCGTCACAAAGTGCACCGTCGCCCCCGCGGCCTGGCAGCCGGCCTGCAGCGCGCGCCGGTGCGTGTGCAGGCCCGGGAAGGCCGGCAGCAGTGACGGGTGGATGTTGAGCAGCCTGCCCGCATAGCGCTGCACAAAAGCCGTGCCCAGGATGCGCATGAAGCCGGCCAGCACCACCAAGGTGGGCTGGTGGTGATCGATGGCAGCCGCCAGCGCATCATCAAAGGCCGCGCGGTCGGCAAAAGCTTTGTGGTCCACCACACCGGTGGTTATGCCTTGCGCCTGTGCAATAGCCAGCCCTGCGGCTGCGGGCCTGTCTGCCAGCACAGCCACCACCTGCGCGGGCCAAGCCTGTGCAACGCAACGTTGCACGATGACCTGCATATTTGACCCACGCCCGGAAATCAAGATGATGATGCGGTGCGGTGCGGGCTGGGGCAGGTTCATGGCGGAGCGCAGTCTAAACGCGGCCATGCGGCTTGTGCCGGCCCAGGTTTGAGATGGCAGTGGGCTGGCGTCGGCTGGTGCCAGCCGCTTCGCGCGCGGCCTGAGACAATCGCTACCCTTCACCAACCCAGGCCCGCCCCACCCCATGCGACCACGTGTTCTCTCCGGCATGCGCCCCACGGGCGCTTTGCATCTGGGCCACTACCACGGCGCCCTGAAAAATTGGGTGCGCCTGCAAGACACGCACGACTGTTTTTACTTTGTGGCCGACTGGCATGCGCTGACCACGCACTACGAAGAACGCGAAGTGCTGGAGCGTTATGTCTACGACATGGTGGTGGACTGGCTGGCGGCCGGGCTGGACCCCGAACGCAGCACCCTCTTCATCCAGAGCCGGCTGCCCGAACACGCCGAGCTGTTCACGCTGCTGGCCATGGGCACACCACTGGGCTGGCTGGAACGGGTGCCCACCTACAAAGACCAGATGGAAAAACTGAAGGACCGTGACCTGGCGACCTACGGCTTTCTGGGCTACCCGCTGCTGCAAGCCGCCGACATCCTGATCTACAAAGCCAACCAGGTGCCAGTGGGTGAAGACCAGAGTTCACATGTGGAACTGACGCGTGAAGTGGCACGCCGATTCAACAACCTGTATGGCCGCAGTTCCAAAGACGAAGCGCTGGTGGCCGCGGCAATGGCCAAACTGGGCAAGGACGACGCCCGCTACTACGACAAACAGCGCAAGGCTTTTGGCGAAACCGGCAGCGCCGAAGCCTGGGCCAAGGGCGAAGCCATCCTAAAAAGAGCAGAAGCACAGGCCCCGGGATGGACCTCCAGTGACAGCGACCTGCTGCTCGGCCACCTGAAAGGCAGCGGCAAAAGCGTGCTGACCGAGCCCGAGGCCCTGCACACCGAGGTGCTGCGACTGCCCGGCCTGGACGGAACCAAGATGAGCAAGAGTTACGGCAACGCCGTGCTGATGCGCGACGAACCTGCCGACGTAACGAAAAAAATACGCGGCATGGTGACCGACCCCGCCCGCGCACGCCGCACCGACCCGGGCACCCCCGAGAAGTGCCCCGTGTGGCAGTTTCACAAGCTCTACAGCGACCCTGCCACCCAGGCATGGGTGGTGAAGGGCTGCACCAGCGCCGGCATCGGTTGCCTGGACTGCAAACAGCCGGTGATAGACGCCGTGATTCAAGAGCAGCAACCCTGGCGCGAACGCGCCGAGAAATACCTGAGCAACCCCAAGCAGGTGCACTGGATCGTCGAGATGGGCACCGAGCGGGCCCGCACCGTGGCACGCCAGACCATGAAAGACGTGCGCGGCGCCATGGGCCTGAACTACTGACAACCGCAAACGCCATGAGCACAAAAACTGCGCTGCAAACCATCGAACTGAACCCCGGCAGCGCACCACGCGCCACTGTGATCGTGCTGCATGGACTGGGTGCCGACGGCACCGATTTTTTACCCATGGCCGATGAATTGCGCCTGGGCGCCGTAGGCCCCGTGCGTTACGTGTTCCCGCGTGCACCGGTGCGGCCGGTCACCATCAACGGGGGCCATGAAATGCGCGCCTGGTACGACATCCTGGGTGCCGACCTGGTGCGGCGCGAGGACGAAGCCGGCCTGCGTGATTCCATCACCGCCGTGCAGGCGCTGATGCACCAGGAAGTGCAGCGAGGCGTGCCTTCACACCGCATCGTGCTGGCCGGTTTTTCGCAGGGCTGCGCCGTCACTTTGGGCGCCGGCTTGCGCCATGACCAGCGGCTGGCCGGCCTGGCCGGCTTGTCGGGTTATGTGCCACTGGCCAACAGCACCGCCGCCGAACGCCACAGCGCCAACGCCCAAACTCCGGTGTTCCTGGCCCACGGCGACAACGACGGTGTGGTGCCGATGTCGCGCGGCACCGCCGGGCGTGACCTGCTGCAAGGGCTGGGCCAGCCGGTGCAGTGGCAGCAGTACCCGATGGAACATTCAGTGT
>JANNMQ010000068.1:0-11201 GCA_031398045.1 Rubrivivax sp. | reverse complement strand
CGCCAGCACCGTGGCCACGGTGCTGGCGCAGACCGGATTTCCGCCCACCAGGCTGCAGATTGAAGTGACTGAAGGCCTGCTGCTCGACCCCAGCAGCGACACACTGCGCAAGCTCGACCAACTGGTGCAGACGGGCGTGCGGCTGGCGGTGGACGACTTTGGCATTGGCCATTCGTCATTGGCTTACCTGAAGACCTTTCCGCTGCACACGCTGAAGATCGACCGCATGTTTGTGCGCGATCTTCAACAACATGCACGCGACCGCGCCATTGCCCGGGCCATCATCGAGCTGGGCCACAGCCTGGGCCTGAAGGTCACGGCCGAGGGTGTAGAAACGCAAGAACAGGCGCAACTGCTGCAAGAACTGGGCTGCGATGCCCTGCAGGGTTTTCTGTTCGCACGGCCGGTGTCAGCGCCCGAGTTCAAGAAGCTGTTGGCCCAACGTGGTGCACCCAACCGCGGCGCCAAACCGCACCAACGCTGGTCAGACACCATGGCCGGCATGGAACATCCAGCCTGAATGCGGCGATCAACGCCACCAGCTCACGTCCAAGCGCGCTGAGCCAGCGTCGACGGTGCAGCTGGGCAGCCCAAAGCCTGCCAGGCGCGGCGCAGTGGCAGGTCTGAACTGAACCGAGGTTGAAAGCAGCCCGTTCAGCGGCAGCGCGGCTGGGAATGCCGGCCGCAGCGAAGATGCCGCGCCGCGCAGCCGCCGGGCCGCCGCGTTTCGAAGGTCCATGTGGCCTCAGGCACAAACAACACCTGCCAGCGCAGGGCCGCAAGCTTTACTTGCGCTTTACGTCGCCACAGGCTCGGGTGCGTCAACGCCGCACCTGTGGCCAACCGTTGATGCCGGGCCGGCGCTGGTGCCGTGTTGGAGACAAACTTGAAAAATTGGCAACGACCGACCCGCCTGGCCGCGGTGATCTTGTTGGCCGTGTCGGTCACCGGTTGCATCGTGCTGCCGTTTGGCGGTGGCCGTGGGCACCGAGGCCATCACATGAACGACGACGGGCCCCGTTCGGGTGCCGCACCCCATGCCGACCGTTCCACGGCGCCTGGCCGGTGGTCACCACCGCCGTACAGGGGGCGCTGAAAAGCGGCGCCTCAAGCGCCGCTGTGCAGCCCGCGCCACAACACGCTGGCGCCGCTGGCCACCAGCAGCATCCAGATCACACGCCGCACCTTGTCTTGCGGCACACGGGCCTGGATGCGACTGCCCAGCAGGTAGCCTGCGATGGAAAACGGCAACAGCATGAAGGCCAGCTGCAGCAGCCCCGGCGGCTTGAAAAAACCACTGCTGGTGAACAGCACCAGGCGCACCACAGCCGATACCAGAATCACCGCACCCACGGTGGCGCGCAACGCGGCGGTGTTGGGCAGGCGGCGCGCCAGAAACAGCGTGTAGACCGGCCCGCCGGTGCCAAACATCGATGAGAAGGTGCCACCCACCAGCCCCGCCGGCACCGCCCAGCGCGCCGACACCGTTTGTGTGCTGGCGCGGCCCAGCAGGTTCCACAACGCCATGGCGATGACAAAAACGCCCAGCCCGCTGAGCAACACCCGCTCGCTGCCACGCTGCAACACCATGATGCCGACCACCATGCCGGCGGCTGCAAAAGGCAGCAGGCGCAGCAGTTCAGGACGACTGACCAGGGCGCGGCCTTTCAGCCCCAGCAGGCCGGCGGTCAACAAATCGCTGACCAGCAGCACCGGCAAAGCCACCCGCAACGACAACACGTGCGACAGGATGGGCAGCGCCACCAGGATGGCGCCAAAACCGCTGAAACCCAGCACCGCGTAAGCGCCCGTCACCGTCAGCGCCATCAACGCCAGTTCGGGCGCGGTGGGGTCTATCATGTGCCGCCTAAGGCGAAGTTCGCAAGCGCCAAACCCTTGAGCCAGGCGCATGGCGAATGCATCGATGGCGTCAGCGCCAACTGGTAAGCTGGAGTCTGTGCGGAGGCGAAATTCGGCTTCATGCCGTGTGAGCCGCCGGCTTCGGCCAGCGGGTCCTATACCTCCCACCCGTCATTGCGGCGCCTCCTGATCCACGATCAGGGGGCGTTTTTTGTTGTAGACAACGCCCTTGCGGCCCCCTTCGACTCGGTCCATGTCTTCGATCTCGGCGTCCTTGTCCCAGATCAGTTCCAGGTAGCGCGACTCGTCCCGCTCACAGTGGCGTTGCAAGGCCCACAGCAGGTAGTCCACGGCCTGCAGCCCAAGCTTACTGCCGGCATCTGTAACCACGCGGATCAAGAAAAAGGGTCCTAGGCGATTTGGAACCTTGAACCCTTTGTTGGGCGCAACTGACGCTCAATCCGCTTGCTTGCGCAAGAACGCCGGTATCTCGAACTCGTCAACACCATTGTTCACCAGCGACTCCACCTTGGCCGCTGCATGTGAACGGTTGGTGCGCCACACGCTGGGCGTGTTCAGGCCTTCGTAGCTGTGGTGCGCCGGTGCCGACGCACCAGTGCCGGCCTGCGCGCCCGGTGCCAGCTGGTTCAGGATGGGCAGGTTGTCGGTGCCGGTGCGCAGCTGCTGCTGGAAGGGCTGTTGAACCGGCTGATGCAGCGCATGCTGTGCGGCCTGGTGCACGGTTTGTTGCACCACCAGCTGCGGCGGTGTCTGCTGCTGGCGGCGTGCTGAACTCAAGCCGGTGGCGATGACGGTGACGCGCAGCTTGTCGCCCAGGCTTTCATCGTAGGCGGTGCCAAAAATGACATGCGCCTCTTCAGCCGCGTAGCGCTTGATGGCGTTCATCGCGTTGCGGCTTTCTGCCAGCTTGAAAGTGCCCTTGCTGGCTGCAATCAGCACCAGCACACCGCGTGCGCCGCTGAGGTCGATGCCTTCCAGCAGCGGGCAGGCCACGGCGTCTTCGGCCGCCTTGGTGGCGCGGTCGGGTCCGCCAGCAATCGCAGTGCCCATCATCGCTTTGCCGGGCTCGCTCATCACCGTTTTCACGTCTTCGAAGTCGACGTTCACCAGCCCCGGGATGTGGATGATGTCGCTGATGCCGCCGACGGCGTTTTTCAACACGTCGTTGGCATGTGCAAATGCTTGCTCTTGCGTGACGTCATCGCCCATCACCTCCAGCAACTTTTCGTTCAGCACCACGATCAGGCTGTCGACATTGGCTTCCAGTTCGGCCACGCCGTCGTCGGCCTGCTTGCAGCGGCGCTTGCCTTCAAACTCGAACGGTTTGGTGACCACGCCGACAGTCAGGATGCCCATTTCCTTGGCCACCCTCGCGATCACGGGTGCTGCACCGGTGCCGGTGCCGCCGCCCATGCCGGCGGTGATGAACAGCATGTTGGCACCGGCTATGCATTCCTTGATGCGGTCTACGGCTTCTTCAGCAGCGATGCGGCCCATGTCGGGCTTGCTGCCTGCCCCCAGGCCGGTAGTGCCCAGCTGTACCAGCGTGCCGGCGTTGCTGCGGTGCAGGGCCTGCGCGTCGGTGTTGGCGACCACAAAGTCAACACCTTGCACGCCGCGCTCGATCATGTGTTCCACGGCGTTGCCACCGCCGCCGCCCACACCGATCACTTTGATCTGCGTGCCTTGGTCAAATTCGTCAATCATTTCGATGGGCATGTAAGCCTCCTACTGAAAAGTTGCAGTTGCCGTTGAGAAAAAAGTGCCGCCGTTTGTTGTGTGGCGTGCACCGCCGAAAACTTGTCTAGAAATTGCCCAAGAACCAGTCTTTTGCGCGCCCCACCAGGTTCTTCACCGAACCGGCCTGCGCAGCAGCCCTGTGCCCGCGCGCACGCGCCATGCGGGCTTCTTCCAGCAGACCCATCACGGTGGCGCTGCGTGGGTTGGCCACCATGTCGTACAGCGCACCGCTGTACAGCGGCAGGCCCTTGCGCACCGGTTTCAAAAAGATGTCTTCACCCAGCTCCACCATGCCAGGCATGACGGCACTGCCGCCGGTCAGCACGATGCCGCTGGACAGCAGTTCTTCATAGCCGCTTTCGCGGATGACCTGCTGCACCAGCGAGAAGATTTCTTCCACCCGCGGCTCGATGACACCGGCCAGCGCCTGGCGCGACAGCATGCGCGGCGCGCGGTCGCCCAGACCCGGCACTTCCACCTGGTCGCCGGGGTCGGTCAGCATCAGCTGCTTAGCCACACCATGCTCCACTTTGATCTCTTCAGCATCTTTGGTCGGCGTGCGCAGCGCCATCGCGATGTCGCTGGTGATGAGGTCGCCGGCAATCGGTATCACCGCCGTGTGGCGCACGCTGCCGTCGGTGAAGATTTGCACGTCGGTGGTGCCGGCGCCGATATCCACCATCACCACGCCCAGGCTGCGCTCGTCCTCGGTCAGCACGGCGGCTGAACTGGCACTGGGGTTCAGCACCAGACGTTCCACCTCCAGGCCGCAGCGGCGCACACACTTCAGGATGTTTTCTGCAGCGCTTTGTGCACCAGTGACGATGTGCACCTTCACTTCCAGCCGGCTGCCGTTCATGCCAATGGGCTCTTTCACCTCATGTCCGTCGATGATGAATTCCTGCGGCTCCACGAGCAGCACACGCTGGTCGTTAGGGATGTTGATCGCTTTGGCCGTTTCCACCACGCGGCTCACGTCCACCGGTGTCACTTCGCGGTTGTCGCGCACGATGACCATGCCGGTGCTGTTCTGACCGCGGATGTGGCTGCCGGTGATGCCGGTGTAGACCGATGTGATCTTGCAGGCGGCCATCATCTCGGCCTCTTTCAGCGCTTGCTGGATGCTCTGCACCGTGGCGTCGATGTTCACCACCACGCCGCGCTTCAGGCCATGCGTGGGCGCAACACCCAGGCCGGCCACACGCAGCTGGCCGTCGGGCATGACTTCGGCGGCCACCACCATCACCTTGGCGGTGCCGATGTCCAGCGCAAACACCATGTCCTTGAATTCTTTGGCCATTCGTGACCTCCTCAATTTGTTTTACGGCCGGCGGCTGCAGCCGATGCCGCCGACGACACGCTGATGCCCCGCAGGCGCACGGCATAACCGTCGCTGTGCCGCAGGTCGGCCACTTCCAGCGGCGCGCGCCATCGGTCGGTGGCCTCGGCCACCGTGTGCACAAACTGCGTGGCACGCACCACGATCTGCTCTTCGTCACCCCGGCCCAGTTCGATGACGGCACCGGTGCGTGTTTCAGCGCGCCAGCTGCCGCGGTCGCTGAGTTCCAGCGTTTCGATCTGCTGGTCCATGTGGGCCAGCAGCGGCGCCAGGCGGCGCACCATGGCCAGCATGGCCGCAGCGCTGCCTTCGGGGCCTGCCAGGGTGGGCAGCCCTGCTGCTGCCGGGGACGCGGACGCACTGCCCGTGCCAGTGGCGGCCGCGGGGTCTTCAATATCGCTGGCGCTGGCCTCGAACACCTCGCCCAGGTCGTTGACGATACGGTCACTGGCAGCGCTGCTGCCACTGCCTTGCCACAGAGCCGCAGGGCGGTGTTCTTCCAGCCTCACCAGCAAGCCGCCAGGCCAGACGCGGCGCACCACGGCGTGGCGTACCCAGGGCACGTCTTCAAAAGCGCGTTGCACCTGCAGCAGATTCAGCGTGAAAAAACTGCCCTTCAGATGCGGTGCCACATGGGCGCGCAGCGTGGGCAGGTTGGTGCGCAACAGCTCGCCTTGCAGCTGCACGTCGCGCAGCGCAAAACCCTGCCAGCGGGCCAGCCACAACAAAGCACCGGCCGCCAGCACCAGCGCCAGCAACACAAATAGCGTGCTGGCTGCGGCGTTGGTGATGCGCACGTCAGCCGGCAACGGCGCGCCGCGCCTTTTTGCGGTGGGGGTGGCTTTGCGGGTGGCCATGGGGTTGGTGGGCTTCAGGCAGCCGGCGACACAGCCGGGCCGCGCGTGGCGTCCAGCCGCGCTTGCTGCAGCAGGTGCAGGCACAGGTCTTCGTAACTGAGGCCCGCAGCACGTGCCGACATCGGCACCAGCGAATGCGAGGTCATGCCCGGGCTGGTGTTCATTTCCAGCAGGAAGATCTTGCGGTCGGGCGCGGCGCCACTGGGGTTGCCCGCGGTGCGCAGCATCAGGTCGGCCCGGCCCCAGCCGCGGCAGCCTAAAGCGAGGTAGGCAGCCAGCGTCAGGCGCTGCACCTCGGCTTCCTCTTCGGCGCTCAGGCCGCTGGGGCAGCGGTAGCCGGTGGCGTCGCTGAAGTACTTGTGTTCGAAGTCGTAGTTGCCATCGGGTGCGTCGATGCGCACCACGGGCAAGGCGCGTGCGCTGGCGCCTTCGCCCAGCACCGGGCAGGTGAGCTCGATGCCTTCGATGAACTCTTCGCACAGCACATCGGCGTCATAGCGCGCGGCCAGTTGCACGGCGTCCTGCATCTGCGAATAGCCCACCACCTTGCTGATGCCGATGGACGAGCCTTCGCGCGGCGGCTTCACGATCAGTGGCAGGCCCAACTGGTCGGGCACCTGGCGCACGGACTCGCGGTCCTGCGCGTCGGGGGCCAGCCACTGCCAGCGCGGCGTCGGCAGGCCCTCGCTGGCCCAGACACGTTTCGTCATCACCTTGTCCATGGCCACCGCGCTGGCCATCACACCAGAGCCGGTGTAGGGAATGCCCAGCAGTTCCAGCGCGCCTTGCACGGTGCCGTCTTCACCGTGGCGGCCGTGCAGGGCAATGAAAGCGCGGTGGTAACCCTGCAACTTCAGTTGCCCCAGGTCGGCCTTGGCAGGGTCAAAAGCATGCGCATCCACGCCGCGGCTTTTCAGCGCTGCCAGCACGCCGCCGCCCGACATCAGCGACACCTCGCGCTCGGCGCTGCTGCCGCCCATCAGGACGGCCACTTTTCCCAGACTCTGGGCATTCACGCTCATGCCGAAGCTCCGCGGGGTTGAGTTAGGAGGTGGGGCACTCCGCCGATGGACCCAGCGCCCAGGGTGATGACCACATCACCGTTGCGTGTGGTGTGCTGGATGGCGGCCGGTAGCGCTTCCAGGTCGGTGATGAACTGCACCGTGCACGCTGTTGTACGGCCTACCAGGCCGGCCAGTGCAGCACCGTCAGCGCCAGCGATGGGCGCTTCGCCGGCGGCGTACACCTCGGTCAGCAGCAACACGTCGGCTTGCGCCAGTACCGCTGCAAATTCGGCGAAGCAGTCGCGTGTGCGGGTGTAGCGGTGGGGCTGGAAAGCCAGCACCAGGCGGCGGCCCGGGTAGGCACCTCGCGCGGCCGCAATCACGGCCGCCACTTCCACCGGGTGATGGCCATAGTCGTCAATCAGCGTGTAGTGGCCCCCTTCGGCTGCAGGCATTTCACCGTGCGATTCAAAACGCCGGCCCACGCCGGCAAAACTGTGCAGCGCCTGCGCTGTGGCGGCGTCGGGCAGGCGCAGGTGGCGCGCCACGGTCAGCACCGCCAATGCATTGAGCACGTTGTGCAGGCCGGCCAGTTGCAGTGTGACGGGCAAGTCTGCGTGGCCTGGCTGGCGCGCCACGAATTGCATGCACGCTCCGGGCAGCGCTTGCACATCCAGCGCCTGCACATCAGCGCCGGGCTGCAGGCCATAGCTGGTGACCGGCCGCTGCAACCTGGGCAGCACGGCCTGCACGCCGGTGTCGTCGGCACACAGCACCACACGGCCATAAAACGGCAAGCGGTGGATGAAGTCGACAAAAGCCTGGTGCAGCCGATCCACACGGTGGCCGTAGGTCTCCATGTGGTCGACGTCGATGTTCGTCACCACGCTGACGACGGGGCTCAGCTGCAGGAAAGAAGCATCACTTTCGTCGGCCTCGGCCACGAAGTGCTCACCCGCGCCCAGCCGTGCGTTGGCACCCAGGCTTTGCAGCTTGCCGCCGATGACGAAGCTGGGGTCGACGCCCGCAGCCATCAGCACGCTGGCCATCAACGATGTGGTGGTGGTTTTGCCGTGGGTGCCGGCAATGGCGATGCCCGTTTTGCCACGCATCAGCTCGGCCAGCAGCACGGCACGTGGCACCACCGGCACGCCCAGCGCCACTGCGGCCTGCACCTCGGGGTTGGTGGCCGGCACGGCGGTGCTGGTGACCACCGCCTGCGCACCAGCGACATGCGCGCCGTTGTGGCCGATGTGCACACGCACGCCCAGGCCGGCCAGGCGCTGCGTGGCTTCGTTGCCGTGCAGGTCTGACCCGCTGACGATGTAGCCCTGGCGCTGCGCGATTTCAGCCAGCGGGCTCATGCCCGAGCCACCCACGCCGACGAAGTGCAGGTGCTGGATGGCGCTGCGCATGGGGCTGCTGACGGGCTTGGTCATGCCGCCGCCTTCCGCACCAGTTTTTCCAGCTCATCGGCCACACGTGCGGCGGCGTTGGCACGCGCCAGGCCGCGGGCCTTGCTGGCCATGATCAGCAGCTGGGGGCGACGCAAGCCTTGCAGCACGGTGGCCAGGCTCTGCGCGCTCAGTTCTGCCTGCGGCAGGTGCAGGGCCGCGCCCTGCACAGCCATCCACTGCGCGTTGTAGCGCTGGTGCGACGTGGTGCTGACGATCAGCGGCACCAGCACTGCTGCCACGCCAGCCGCGCACAGCTCACTGACCGTGATGGCACCAGCGCGGCAGACCATCAGGTCGCAGGCCGCCAGCTGCGCCGGCATGTCGTCGATGAAAGGCAGCACGGTGGCCTGAATGCCCGCAGCGTCATAAGCTGCGCGCACGGTTTCAGCGTCGGCCGCGCCGGTCTGGTGCAGCACCTGCGGGCGCTGCACCGGTGGCAACAAGGCCAGCGCTGCGGGCAGCGTGCGGTTCAGCACCTGGGCGCCCAGGCTGCCGCCGACCACCAACAGTTTCAGTGCACCCTGGCGGCCTGCAAAACGCTGTTCAGGCGCGGGCAGCGCTTCAATCTCGGCGCGCACCGGGTTGCCAGTGACGACCGCGTTCTTGATGCTGCGTGCCGCTGCGCCATCAAAGCCAAAGGCCACGCGGTCGGCCAGCGGCAGCAGGCTTCTGTTGCTGAGCAGCAATGCCGCGTCGGCGTTCACCAGCATCAGCGGTTTGTTCAGCAGGCTGGCCATCAGGCCGCCCGGGAAACAGACGTAGCCGCCCATGCCCAGCACGGCATGGGCACTGCGCTTGCGCAGGATGCCGATGCAGTCCCAGAAGGCTTTCAGCAGCCGCAGGCCGCCCGTGGCCGTGTGCAGCAGTCCTTTGCCACGCAGGCCGCTGAAGGTGATGGTGTCGAGGCTGATGCCTGAAGGCGGCACCAGCTTGTTTTCCATGCCATGTGAGGTGCCCAGCCAGCTGACGCTCCAGCCGCGGCCCTGCATTTCGCGCGCCACCGCCAGCCCAGGGATGATGTGCCCACCGGTGCCCGCGGCCATGATGACGAGGTGGCTCACGCCCGGCCTCCGCGCATGAGCGCCCGGTTTTGGCTGCGCCCAAGCCTGACCCGCCCGTGCTTCGCACGTGCTTGCAGTCGCTCGCTGCGCTCGTGCCTGCGGCTCATGCGCGGCCTCCGCGCATGAGCGCCCGGTTTTCAATATCGACGCGCACCACCATCGCCAACGCAATCAGGTTCATCAGAATCGCCGAGCCGCCATACGACATCAGCGGCAGCGTCAACCCCTTGGTCGGCAGCGCGCCCAGGTTCACACCCATGTTGATGAACGCTTGTGCACCCATCCACACGCCAATGCCCTGGCAGAACAGGCCGGCGAACACACGGTCCAGCGCAATGGCCTGGCGGCCGATTTCGATGATGCGGCGGGTGAGCCAAAAGAACAGCACGATGACCGTGGCCACGCCGACGAAGCCCAGCTCTTCACCGATCACGGCCAACAAAAAATCGGTGTGCGCTTCGGGCAGGTAATGCTGCTTTTCGACGCTGGCACCCAGCCCCTGGCCAAAAAACTCCCCACGACCAAACGCGATGAGTGAGTGCACCAGCTGGTAGGCCTTGCCTTTGGCGTGATCTTCTTTCCAGGGGTCGAGGTAGGCCAGGATGCGCTGGCTGCGCATCTCGTCGAAGTACAGGATCAGCGCCAGCGTGACCAGAAGCACCGCCGCAATGAGGAAAAACATGCGCGCGTTGACACCACCCAGGAACAGCACACCCATGGCGATGGTGGCAATGACCAGGAAGGCGCCCATGTCGGGCTGGCGCAGCAGCAGCAGGCCGACAAAAGCCACCGCCAGTGCCATCGGCGTGACGGCGCGGAAGAAGTTTTCGCGCGCGTCCATGCGCCGCACCATGTAGTTGGCGGCATAAAGCGCTATCGCCAGCTTGGCCAATTCACTGGGCTGGAAGTTCATGAAACCCAAGGGCAGCCAGCGCCTGGCCTTGTTGGCGACCACCCCCACTTGCGGTATCAAGACCAGGATCAGCAGCAACAGTGCCGCAACAAAAATCCAGGGCGCGGTTTTTTCCCACACGGCTATGGGCACCTGCACCACCAGCAGCGCAGCAAAGGCCGCTATACCCAACGCCTGCACATGCTTGCTTAAGAAGTGGGTGGCCGTGAGGCGTTCAAATCGCGGGTTGTCGGGCATGGCCACGCTGGCCGAATAAACCATCACCACACCCAGCAGCAGCAAGGCGCAAACCACATAAACCAGGCTCTGGTCGAACACCGTCAGCCGCACCTCACGCGGCGGGGCCGTCTGCAGGCGGTCGCGCACCGGCAGGCTGCCGCCGGTGCGGTCAATGCGCTGCTGCCTCCACGCGGCCAGCGCATCCAGCAGCGGCTTGAACCGGTGCAGCAGGGCTACCAGCAGCGCCTTCATGCCTGCCCTCTGTCGGCAGCCCAGGCTTGCGCGGCTTGCACAAACACGCTTGCACGGTGGGCGTAGTTGTCGAACATGTCCAGGCTGGCGCAGGCCGGGCTCAGCAGCACGGCGTCGCCCGACCGGGCCTGTGCCAGGCACCATGCGGTGGCGGCCGGCAACGATTCAAAACGCTGCACGGTCAAGGCGCGGGTGTCGGCATGCGCTGACAACACGGCTTCGATGCCGCCCGCGTCGCGCCCAATGGTGGCCACGGCGCGTGCGTGTTGCGCCAGCGGTTGCACCAGCGGGCTGAAATCCTGGCCTTTGCCGTCACCACCCAGCACCACCACCAGCCTGCCCGGCGCTTTGTCGGCGCCCAGGCCCGCCAACGCGGCCACCGTGGCGCCGACGTTGGTGCCCTTGCTGTCGTCGTAAACCTCGATGCCGTCGGCCACCAATACAAACTGCACGCGGTGAGGTTCACCGTGGTAATCGC
>JANNMQ010000065.1:0-11367 GCA_031398045.1 Rubrivivax sp. | reverse complement strand
GCTGGGCATCTCGACCGCGCTGGAAGGCTGGCAGCCGCATGCGCTGTCTTTGCTGGGCATGGTGTTGTGTCTGGGCTGCGTGTGGTGGGCCACGCGGCCGGTGGTGGCTGCTCGAGACCGGTGCACGGATTTACGCCAAGGGCCCTGACTGCCCCACATCTTTTGCGCCACGCTCACCGCGCACCGCTACCAGCTGTTGCGCAATTCCCGCAGCTTCACAAACACGGTCTTCGCATCCGGCTTGGCGGGCAACTCGGGAAAGGCCTCACGCAGCTTGGTTATCAGGCTGGCGCTGCCCAGGCGCAAGAAGGTGTTGAATCGCTTTTCGTCACCCAGCGTGGTCACCGGCGCCAGCGCGGCGTCTTGCCCGTCCACCCTGGGCAGCCATTCGGCGGCGGCCACGTTGTCGGGTTCTCGGGCGAGCGTGAAACGCAGGTTGTTTTCGATGTAATCGTGGCCGGGGTAGATGCGGGTGTCGTCGGGCAGGCGCGACAGCTGCTCGGCAAACGTGGCATACAGCGTTTCGGCGTTGCCACCGTTGTGGCAGTTGCCGGCCCCGGCGTTGAACAGCGTGTCGCCTGAAAACAGCGCTGGTCGCTCACCGCGCGCACACAGGCAGATGTGGCACATCGTGTGGCCCGGGGTGTCCAGGCATTCCAGTTCTACCGTGCGGCCCACCTTGATGACGTCGCCGGCCTGCACGCCGCGGTCCACACCGGCGATGCTGGCGCCGGCACGGTGGTGTGCCATCAGCTTCGCACCGGTGGCGGCCACCACGGCGGCGTTGCCGCCGGTGTGGTCGTGGTGTTCGTGGGTGTTCAGAATCTGCGTGATCTGCCAGCCCTTCGCTTTCGCCGCGGCCAGGCACTTTTCGTGGTCCAGCGGGTCGATGGCCAGCGCTTCGCCGTTTTCTGGGCAGGCGATGAGGTAGTTGTAGTTGCGGTAGGCGTTGCCGGTCCAGATGCGTTCAACAAGCATGGCGGGGCTCCTGGTGGGGTGTGATGGACCATTGTGGTGGATGGTCTGCCAAGGCCCGTGGAGGCTTGAACGCCAACACGGGGCCGCAACTGGTCTTACAGGCAGGCCTTCGGTGGGTCTTTGCGCCAGGCGGGCCAGCGCCTACCATTGCCGCTCTTGCCCAAGGAGCTGCTCATGAACGCACCCGAATCCCGCCTTGCCACTGCTGCCATCCGCACCGACCGCGAATGGCTGGAACCCCACTGGATGCCCTACTGCGCCAATCGCGCTTTCAAAGCCGACCCGCACATCTTTGTGGCCGCAGAAGGCGCCTGGCTGACCACCCACGACGGCCGCCGCCTGTACGACAGCCTCTCGGGCCTGTGGTGCACGGGCCTGGGCCACTGCCGCAGCGAGATCACGGCCGCCATCGCGCGCCAGGCTGGCACGTTGGACTTCTCGCCCGCCTTCCAGTACGCGCACCCTTTGTCGTTTGAACTGGCCAACCGCATCGTCGATCACATGCCCGCGGGCCTGAACCGGGTGTTTTTCACCAACTCGGGTTCAGAGGCAGCCGACACGTCGCTGAAGCTGGCACGCGCCTACTGGCGGCTGAAGGGCCAGGCCAGCAAGACGCGCTTGGTGGGGCGCGTGCGTGGTTACCACGGTGTTGGTTTTGGCGGTATCTCGGTCGGCGGCCTGGTGGGCAATCGCAAGATGTTCGGCCAGACGCTGGAAGCCGACCACCTGCAACACACCCAGCCCGCCAACGGCAGCTTCTGCCGCGGAATGCCGGAAGAAGGCGCGCACCTGGCCGACGAATTGCTGCAGCTGATTGCGCTGCACGACGCCAGCAACATCGCAGCGGTCATCGTCGAGCCCTTTGCCGGTTCGGCCGGCGTCATCGTGCCGCCCAAGGGTTACCTGCAGCGGCTGCGCGAGATTTGCACCGCGCACAACATCCTGCTGATTTTCGACGAAGTCATCACCGGTTTTGGCCGCTGCGGCGCCTGGACCGGCGCCGAGGCCTTTGGCGTCACGCCCGACATGCTGAATTTCGCCAAGCAGGTAACCAACGGCGTGCAGCCGATGGGCGGTGTGGTCGTCAAACAAGACATTTATGACACCTTCATGGCGGCACCCGGGCCCGAGTACGTGTCCGAGTTTGCACATGGCTACACCTATTCTGCCCACCCCATCGCCTGCGCCGCCGGCCTGGCCGCGCTGGACCTGCTGGAGCGCGAGCACACCATGCAGCGCGTGCAGGAACTGGCGCCACACTTTGAAGCCGCGGTGCACAGCCTGAAGGGCGCCAAACATGTGGGTGACGTGCGCAACTTTGGCCTGGCCGCCGGCATCACGCTGCTGCCGGTGCCGGGTGAACCGGCCAAGCGCCCCTACCAGGTGGCGATGAAGATGTACGACATGGGCTTTTACCTGCGCAACGCCGGCGACTGCGTGGCACTGGCGCCGCCTTTTGTCAGCACGCGGGCCGAAATCGACAACGTCGTCAACGCGCTGGGCGAGGCGCTGGCCAGCATCGATTGACCGCAACCGCGCTCCCCATGGCAGCCACCCCAGGGTGGCTGCACAGTTCCTTCTACCGCTTTGTGCCCGTGCCCGACCCACAAGGTCTGGCAGCAGGGGTGCGCGCCCTGGCGCAGCAACAGGGCTTGACGGGCAGTGTGCTGGTGGCCGGCGAAGGCATCAGCGGCGCGGTAGCCGGCGCGCCTGATGGGCTGCAGGCGTTTGAGCAGGCCCTGCAGTCACCCGCCTTGCTACACGGCGAGCTGTACGGCATGGCCTTCAAACACAGCCTGTGCCACACGGCGCCATTTTTGCGCCTGAAGGTGCGTGTGAAACCCGAAATCGTGGCACTGGGTTTGCCACTGCATTGCCCCGCTGAAACAGCATCCGCCAGCGAAGCCAACCGCTCTTGCGGCCTGCTGTCACCCCAGGCCTGGCGCCAGATGCTGCAGCGCAGTGACGTTCAAGTGCTGGACAACCGCAACCACTTCGAATACCGGCTCGGCCACTTCAAGCAGGCGGTAGACCCACAGGTGCACAACTTCCGCGACTTCGTGGTTTATGTGCAGCAGCATGCACCCGCCTGGCGCAGCAGCGGTCAAACGGTGGCCATGTATTGCACCGGCGGCATCCGCTGCGAAAAGGCTGCGCCGTGGATGCGCAGCCTGGGCCTGCAGGTGCTGCAGCTGGAAGGCGGCATCCTGAACTACTTTCAGCAGCTGCCCGACGCCCGTCGCGACTGGCAGGGCAACTGTTTTGTGTTTGACAACCGCGTGGCGCTGAACACGCAGCTGCAAGAAACGTCCATGGACGCTGAAGCGGTGTTTGACCCGGCAAAGGCCGACGAAGTCTGGCGTCTGCAGCGGGCGCGTCGGCTGCAGCTCAAAGCCGAAACCCCGGTGCGGCCATTGGCATCACCTCGAGCTGATGGCCCGCCCACGCCCTGACTGGGCGCCGCCCATGCGCGACGGCGTCAGCGCCAGCCGCGTGGCCCTCAGCGGTACCCCGGGCGCCACAGTGTTGGCTTTTCTGCAGGCCCGCATGCCGATGGTCACCAACTGGTCCCAACGCCTGCACTGCGGCGACGTGCTGGACGCTCAAGGCCATCCCGTGCCCGTTGATGCACGGGCACAGCCCGGCGCGGTGCTGTGGTACTGGCGCGCGCCGCCGCCCGAACCGCGTGTGCCTTTTGAAGTCGACGTGCTGCACCAGGACGAACACCTGCTGGTGGTGGACAAGCCGCATTTCATGTCCGTCACGCCCGGCGGTCGGCACCTGGTTGAGACGGTGCTGGTGCGGCTGAAAAAGCACACCGGTATCAGCACCCTGGTGCCCATGCACCGCCTGGACCGCGAAACGGCCGGTGTGATGGCTTTTGTGGTGCGGCCCGAAGACCGCAACGCCTACCAGCAGCAGCTGCGTGAACAGCAGGTGCACAAAGTATACGAAGCCGTGGCGCCCTGGCGTGCCGACCTGGCGCTGCCCTTCGTCTACAGCAGCCGGCTGCAGACGCAAGATGGCGATGGTTTCATGCAGATGCTGACCGTGCCGGGCGAGCCGAATTCACACACGCGCATCGAGCTGATCCGGCGCTGGGACGTGCCTGCCAATGTGGACGCCGGTGCCGGCGCCCGCGATGATGCAGCGCGGCCCCCGTCTTCCCTTGCTTGCGCCACCGCCGCCGGGCCGTGCGCCACGTTGGCCCATTACCGACTGACGCCACTGACCGGCCGCAAGCACCAGTTGCGAGTGCATCTGTGCGCGCTGGGCGTGCCGATTGTGGGCGACCGCATCTATCCCCGGCTGTGGCCGCAACCGGCCCCGGGCGCCGCACCCGACTATGCGCAGCCGCTGCAGCTGCTGGCGCGCGAACTGGCCTTCACCGACCCCCGCAGCGGCCGGCTGCGCCACTTTGTCAGCCGTCGCCATTTGCAATGCGTGCCGCAAACGCCCCAGCCGGCTGGATGAGCAGCAGCCCAAGCGTCACTTCCGCAACCCAACGGCTTGCGTACAACCACGACGGGCCTGGCGCCCAGCCGCTGGTGCTCTGTTTTCGCCCATGTTGCGCGCCAGACGAGCTGGCTGCATGGGCTGTTTTTACTGACCTAAATCTACGCAGATCAAGCCACTCACTTCCTCAGTGAATCTGCCTGTCGACAGGTCCTGGGTACCTTCCAACGTCAGGGTTCCTGTGGCGCCCGCAAGCTTGCCTGTTGCAGTAGTGACAGGCCCGGTGGTGACGAATGCGCCCGTGGCAACATTAAAGGTTCCTGTTAACGCGACTGTCAGCGTTGCCTGTCGCGTCGTAAATGCCACGGTTCCACCAATGACAAAAACCGGCACTGCTCCTCCGGTAATCACAAAGTTGCCCAGTGTCGTTCCGTGCAGCAGGCCGCCACCGATGATTCGAGCCTCCGTGATTCCGCCACCAAGATCCTGGCCCACACCCTTGGCGTTGATCTTGTGACAGGACACCGCTGCATGGGCTTGGCCCAAAGTGGCAATGACAACGGATGCAACGAGGACTGAACTTTGAACAATTCTTCTCAGCATGTTCATAGGGTGACTCCTGTCGTCAAGTTGCGATTGCCCGCCATGGGCAATCTGCGGTAAGGAGTACGCAAGCAGTGATCCTGAATGTCATCAACCGCCGGCACAACTGACCAACGCATGCGGTGCAGGAAGATCAACGGCTTGGCTTGAACGGAGGGTTGGGTGCCGCGCTGCCTGGAAAGACGACCTTGAACTGCTCGCAGACCACAGGCATGCGCGCCTCGGGTGTTTTTCCTATTCGTTTGCACTCTCGCCCAAAAAATGCCTCGTGAGCTTTGCGCCAATATTGAAGTGATCCGTCGCCTTCGCCTTCAGTGGCTGCAAATTCCTCGGTGACTTCTTCGAAGGGCACGATCTCGACCTTCTGCGATTCAATCACGCAGACAGGCTTGCCTATGAAGTCTGTGACGATACTAAGGTCCCCTGGCTGGGGGAGCGGCTTCTTGCCCGTCTCATGACTCCAAAGCAACCCTGCCGTTGCTTGCTTTTTGCCAGCCAGAACCAACCCAGCCAGTTCGTTCGCACTGGGTTCGTTATCGTCGAAGTAGAACGCTTCGAGAAAACGCGGCGTGGGGTCGGATGTTTGCGTTGTCGCAAACGATTTCCAGAAGTCGCGTAGATGTACGGGAATATTCATGGTAATGCCCAACGTTCGAATTCAGCGCTGCATGGGATCCTGGCGTGCCACGTCGAAGAATTGCGCTGGACAAGGCGCTGCGCCGGCTAATCAGCAAGGGGCAGCGTCCGCACGTCGTGTCTCCGACTCATCGAGCGAACTGGACATGACGGCGCTGATGGCGCTGCGGAGCACATGCTCAGGCGCGGTCTCGAAGCTCAGTCTCTTTTGAACTGGCGGTGGCGTGCAGCCGGGCGCCCAGCAGAACGGAATTTTCCAGCAGTGGCCGGGCTGCAGTTCGTCCATGGTGCGCGGCCTAACGCTCGAGATAAGCAGGCGCCAACGGCGTGACGCTCAGCTTCAGCGGGTGGTTGGGCCGCCATGCACAAACGAGAAAACACATGATGCCAAAAATTGGTTCGACTTCCGATGGATCCCATTTTGACAACTTTGCGGCAAGCCCCAGCGTGGGCGGCAGCCGGGCGTGCTGCGCCGCTGCCTCGCGGCCACAGCATGTGGGCGGACCACTGGCCGGTGCCCCACCCGGTCTCACTCGCAAACCCCGTGGCCTTGTCAGCCTGCATCGTCCATCATCGGCCCACCCCTCCCCCAGACCAGAGATGCAAGCAAAGATGGACCGCAGAACTTACCTACAACAGCTGGGCGGCGCGGCTGGCGCGCTGACCACGAACCTGGCCTGGCAGAGCCAGGCCTGGGCGCAAGAAGCCCCATGGCCGAACAGGCCGCTGCGCATCGTGGTGCCGTTTGCACCGGGCGGCAGCGCCGACGTCGCGGCGCGTTTTCTGGCGCCGCGTTTGAGTGAACGCCTGGGCCAGCCGGTGACGGTGGACAACCGCCCCGGCGCGGGCGGTACCCTTGCTGTGGGCCAGGTGGCGAAGAACACACCTGCCGACGGCTACACGGTGTTGCTGGCCGCGGCGGGTGCGCTGACGATCAGCCCGCACCTCAACCCCAGCCTGGGCTACGACCCAGTGGCCGACCTGGCGCCGATCACGGGGTTTGCGCGCATTCCGCTGGTGCTGATTGCCAACGCGGATCTGCCGGCTGCCAACGCCGAACAGCTGCTCACGCTGCTGCGCAAGCAGCCGGGGCGCTACAGCTACGCCACCACCGGCAACGGCTCGGCCATGCACCTGGGCGGCGAAAGCTTCAAGGCGCTGACCGACACCTTCGTCGTGCACATTCCCTACCGCGGCAGCGCGCCGGCGGTGGCGGCCGTGATGTCGGGCGAGGTGCAGCTGGCCGTGGTCGACCTGACCAGCGTGCTGGGCCGCACCGAGGGCGCGCGCATCAAGACGCTGGCGCTGCTGGGCAAACAACGTTCGACACTGGCGCCCAACGTGCCGACGCTGGCCGAGTCCACCCAGGGGCGCCTGAAAGACTTCGATGTCAGCGGCTGGTTCGGTCTCTTTGCCCCCGCCCGCACGTCCGCCGCCGTGGTGCAGCGCCTGAACAGCGAGCTCACCGCGCTGCTGCGCGCTGACGACCTGCGTGAACGCTTCAAGGTCTTCGGCATCGAGCCCATGCCCACCAGCCCGCAAGAGCTCTCGCAGTTTCTGCGCGCCGAACTGGGCAACTACGCCGGCATCGTCAAGCGCGCCGGCATCAAGGCCGAGTGAGCGATGCGCCTCATCAAGGAATCCACAGCATGACCGTCATCGACATCCACACCCACATGTTCACGGCCGCGTGGCTGGAACTGCTGAAGACGCGCGGCGGCGCCTTCAACCTGCAGACCCGGCCCGACGGCAAGCAGGAGATCTTTCGCGGCAGCACGCCTGTCGTGATACCGCAAGTGGGCCACTTCGACTACGAACTGCGCATCCGCGAGATGGACCGCTACGGCATCGACCTGTCGGTGGTGTCGCTGACCTGCCCCAACGTGTACTGGGGCGACGAAAACACCAGCGTGCTGGCGGCGCAGGAAAGCAACGATTCGATGCAGGCCGCGCAGGCGCGCTGGCCCGACAGAATCCGCTGGTTCACGTCGCTGCCCTGGGAATACCCGGCGCGCGCGGTGCAGGAACTTGAACGCACGGTGGCCGGCGGCGCCGTGGGCGTGATGGTGCTGGGCAACATCGCCGGCCGCAGCCTCACCGACCCGCTGTTTGCGCCCGTGTGGGCCGCCATCGACGCCAAAGGGCTGCCGGTGCTGGTGCACCCCACCGACCCGCTGGGCGCGCAAGACATGGGCATCGCGCCGCACAACCTTTTCTGGTCGGTCGGCTTCACCTACGACACCACGCTGGCCATCGCGAAGATGATCTTCAGCGGCTTTTTCGACCGCTATCCCCAACTGAAGATCATCGCCTCGCACGGAGGCGGCACGCTGCCCTACCTGGTGGGCCGCTTCGAGATGGGCGACAAGGTCGAGTTCGACCATCTGCGCGAGATGAAGCGCAAGCCGCGCGACTACCTGCGCCACATCTACTACGACTCGATCACCTACGACCTGGCGCCGCTGAAGTTTCTGCTGGATGTGGCAGGCACCAGCCAGGTGATGCTGGGCACCGACTGGCCGCACCGGGTGCACGAGGCCGATGTGGCAGTCACTCGGCTTGACGCGCTGCCCAAGGAAGACAAGGCCGCCATCTGCGAGGGCAACGCACGGCGGATCTTCAAGCTGTGACGGGGGCGGTAGACGGGCGCGCGAGCGCCGCCGTGGAAAGCCGTCTGGCAGGTGCGAAAGAAACAAGTTCGCCGCGTCGGCCGGACGGTTTTGCAGCGCGGCTGTTCCGGCATCTGTCATCGCGCCGCCTGCGGCTGTTCATCGCCTGTGCGCTGCTGACCGGCACTGCGCAGGCTGCCGACGGCAAATGGGTCGAGGTGCACCACCGCCTGTCGCCCCCGCACGCGGTGGCGCTGACGCTGGATGCCTGCGGCGGCGCCTATGACAAGCGGCTGATCGACTTGCTGGTGCAGTTGCGCGTGCCGGCCACGCTGTTTGTCACCCGGCGCTGGCTGGAGCACAACCCGCAGGCGGTGCACCACCTTTTGCAGCACGCCGATCTGTTCGAGTTCGAAAATCACGGCACGCACCATGTGCCGGCGGTGGTGGGCCCGGCCAGCCTGCGCCTCTATGGCATGCGGGTGCAACCCGATGACGATGCGCTGCGCGCAGAAATCACCGGTGGCGCCGACCTCATCAGGGCCACCACCGGCCGTACGCCGCAGTACTTTCGCGGCGCCGGCGCCGCGTATGACAGCGCCGGCCTGCAGATGGTGCAGGCGCTGGGCTACCGCGTCGCCGGCTTCAGCGTCAATGCCGACGCCGGCGCCAGCTACCCGGCGTCCGTGGTGGCAGCGCGCCTGAAAGGCGTGAAGCCTGGCGACGTGGTGATCGCGCACATGAACCACCCGACCAGTGGCACCGCCGAAGGCTTTGCACGTGTGCTGCCCGACTTGCTGCAGCGCGGCACGGTGTTCGTGAAGCTGTCGCAGGGCATGCTGGTGGCGCCATGAAAGCTGCGCCGCAGGGGGTGCAGGCGCCGCACATCGAAGTGGTCGACGCGCCCGATGACGTGCTGCGCCAGGCCATCGCAGCGCCGCTGCTGCAGTTCAACACGGCGTTGGCAGGGCCCAGCGGTCACCGCGCGCTGGCGCTGCTGCTGCGCAGCGAAACCGGTGCCGTGCAGGGCGGCCTGTGGGGCACCACCGGTTACGGCTGGCTCTACACGCAGTTGCTGGTGGTGCCGCAGGCGCTGCGCGGCAGCGGCGTCGGGCGTGCGCTGATGCTGCAGGCCGAAGCGGTGGCACTGGCGCGCGGCTGCCACCATGCCTGGGTGGACACGCAGTTTGGCGCGCGCGAGTTTTACGAGCGTCTGGGCTATGTGCTGTTTGGTGAACTGGCCAACTACCCGCCCCCTTACACGCGCAGCTTTCTGCAGAAAAAACTGGCTGCCGGCCCACCCGGCGCTACGGCCGTGGCTTGAGCGTACCGCAATCGGCGCTGATCCAGCGGCCGCTGACTTCCATGTTCATGCTGGCCGGCTGGCCCTTCACGCTGGTGACGACCTTCATGCGGCCGCTGTAGGCTTTGTTGCTGCTGAAGGTGTATTCGCCCTCGCCGCTGCTGGGCGGTGGGCCTTGGCAGCTGAACTTCATGCGCAGCGTGTTGCCGCTGCGTTGCAGGCTGTCTTGGGTGCAGCGGCCGTCCTGCGGCAGGGTGCCCTTTTCAGCCTGCTCAGCACTGACACACACGCGCACCGAGTTGGGTTGTGCCCCCATGCCCACACCCTGCTTGGCCATCATGTCTTGCACCATCTTGCGCTGCTCGGGCGGCATGGCAGCCATCTCTTTTTGCATGCGCGCCATGGCTTCATCGGTGCCGCCAGCCGCCGAGCTGATGTTCATTTGGGTGGTGTTTTCCCACAATCCGGGGG
Organism: Rubrivivax sp.; assembly: GCA_031398045.1. Lineage (GTDB taxonomy): Bacteria > Pseudomonadota > Gammaproteobacteria > Burkholderiales > Burkholderiaceae_C > Rubrivivax. The sequence continues at coordinate 1,311 of JANNMQ010000065.1, read as the reverse complement.
CCAGTTTCTGGGTTTGAGCCTGGCCTTGGTCGGCCTGGGCCCACAACAGCAGCGGCAACATCCAGGTCAACAGCCGCTTGGCAGCTTGCCGCGCCTGTGGCGGCACGGGGGCCAGGGTGCGCCGGCTAGAAGCATGCAGTTCCATGGTGCTTCACCTCATGAAGAAGGCCTTGAAGCCTGCACCATTTCCAGTGCGGCTGCAAGGCCCCTTCCCGATCAACTTTGAGTTCAATCAGCCCGGCGCGAGACACCACGCGCCCGTCATGCCTTTACTTGTAGTCAGACACCACTTTCCAGCGGTTGTCCTGCAGCTGCGACAGACGTGATGAGTTGTTGCCCAGCCGCTTTGTGGGGCTGAAGGTGGCTTCGGCACTGCCAAACATGTCGGGCGGCACCACCAGCGAATCCATCACCTTGATAAAGCTGTCGGTGCTCAGGTTGGATCCGGCCTTGCTGGCTGCCTTGGCAAAGGTGTCAATAATGTTGTAGCCGTACACCGAGAACACCGTCGGGTCTTCGTTGTGTTTGGTCTTGTATTTGTTGGCCCAGAAACGCACCGCTTGCGACTGGTCGTCGGTGTAGGGGTTGACCACGGTCATGGTGGCATACAGGCCGTTCATTGGCGCGCCGCCCAACTTGTGGATGAGATCGGTGTAAGCCGCGCTGCTGCCCATGAACGTGGGGTTGAATCCCAGCCGGCGCGAAGTGCCGATGGCACCGATGGTTTCGCGGATGATGGTGCCCAGCACCACGAAGTCGCACTGCGAAGAAGCCAGCTTCTGCATCTGTGACGAGAAGTCGGTGGCACCACGCTTGAAGCTGGTTTTTTCAGCCATCTCCATGCCGATGCTCTTCAGGCCTTCTTCGGCACCGCGCACCACTTCCAGACCAAATTCGTCGTCCTGGTACACCGTGCACACCTTCTTGGCGCCCTTTTCCTTCACCAGCTTGGGCAGCGCGCCTTTCATCTGGTCGAAGTAGGTGGCGGCAAAGCTGTACTTCAGTTTGTGGAAGGGTTCGTACATTTCGCGCGCCGCCGTCACCGGGAAGAAGTTGATGACGTTCTTCTCAAACTGCACCGGCATGGCCGCCATGTTCTGCGCCGTGCCCAGGTGGCCTACCATGGCGAAGATCTTGTCCTGATTGACCAGTTTCTGTGCCGCCAGCACGGCGTTCTTGGGGTCGTACTTGCTGTCTTCAACAATCAGCTTGAGCTTGCGGCCATTGATGCCGCCTTGTTCATTCACCTCGTCCACACGCAGCAGCATGCCCAGGCGGATCTGCTTGCCAAAACCCGCCAGCGGTCCCGAC
>JANNMQ010000008.1:0-1500 GCA_031398045.1 Rubrivivax sp. | reverse complement strand
CTGGTGGCGCTGATGGGCCCATCGGCTGCGGGCCCGGTGATCTGCTCGATGCTGGCCGACCTGTTTATCACCAGCAGCCTGTGTATTGCGCTGGCGCAGGCCGCGGCGTCAAAAGACGGCCAGACGCAAGGCGGTCATGGGGCCATGGGCGCCCGGGCGGCGGCCTGGCGCGCGCTGCGCGGTGCCTTGTCCAACCCATTGCCGTGGTCGATTGCGCTCGGTGCGTTGATGTCGGTGGCGGGCTTTCAGTTGCTGGGCCCGCTGCAAACGGTGGTGGACATGCTGGCCGCTGCAGCCACGCCGGTGGCGCTGTTCACCATCGGTGCGGTGTTGTGGCGCGCTGGCCAGCATGTGGGCGGGCGCACGCGCTTGCAAGACTATGTGCCGGTGGCGTTGATCAAGCTTTTCATCCACCCGCTGCTGGTGCTGCTGCTGGCCTTGTCGGCGCGCAGCCTGGGGGCTGAGCTCAGCCTGTTCCAGATCACGGTGCTGACGCTCGCCGCTTCGCTGCCCAGCGCCAGCAATGTGTCGCTGCTGGCTGAACGCTACGGCGCCGACAACGGCCGTGTGGCGCGCATCATCATGACCAGCACGGTGCTGGCTTTTGTCAGTTTCACCGCGCTGGCCTGGCTGTTTGACGTCAAGCCTGTGTAGCGATGCGCTGGCAGCCCGCACGGCTTTTTCAACCCCTGACCACAAGGACCCACCATGGGCTGGTTTTCCAAATCCGACAGCAATTTTTTCTTGTCCACCGTCTCGCCCGGCACTGGCGGTGAAGCCGGTGCCCCGCGCGTGGCGCAGTACCTGGGCATCGTCAATGGCGAAGCGGTGATCGGTGCCAACATCTTCCGCGACATGTTTGCCTCGGTGCGCGACGTGGTGGGCGGCCGTGCCGGTGGTTATGAACGTTCGCTGGCAGGCGCGCGCGACGCGGCGCTGCAAGACATGGTCGACGCTGCCAAAGAAATGGGTGCCACCGGCATCATCGGCATCGACATCGACTACGCCGTGCTGGGCGAAACCAACGGCATGATGCTGGTGGCCGCCAGCGGCACGGCCGTGAAGATGGTCTGAACCCGCGGTAGGCCAACCCCCGCAGGCGCCAGAACAAGGCAAAAAAGGGCCCTGAACTCCGGCGACTGCCGCCCGCAAGCCAAGCCCAGACTTGATGCACCCGCGCGCTGCCTGCGTCTTGCAGGCAGCCCGTGTGGTGCTGGAGTCTGCTTTTGACCTGCCCACCCGCCCACGGCCTGCACCCTGCGTCAGTGCCATCGCCTGCGCTCCGCACTGCGCGGGCGGTGGCGCTCTTGCGCGCTGTGCTTGTCTCTGCGTGCCTGGGCGCTGTGCCCGCCTTGGTTTTTGCACAAAGCCGTTGTGTGGACGAAACCGATGGCAACACCGCGGCCAACGGCGCTTCACTGGCCGCCACCGCGCCGGCACCACAAGGCGCGAACCAGCCCGACCCGCGCGCTGCGCTGCAGGCGCTGGTGCGCGAGGCCC
>JANNMQ010001085.1:0-4605 GCA_031398045.1 Rubrivivax sp. | reverse complement strand
CACGCCAGCGTAGTCGCGGTATTCCTGGTAGCTCTTGGCGCGCGGGTCGGTGTCTTTCAGGTTCTCGCCGTCGTAGACCTGCATCTTGCTGTACAGGCTGCTGTTCTCGGGCTCTTTCAGGCGCGTGAGCATCGCAAACTGGCTCATCATCTTCAGCGTGCCGGGGGCGCAGGTGGCAGCGGCCAGCGACGAATTGCGCAGCAGCTTTTCGTAAATCTTGATCTCTTCGCTGACCCGCAGGCAGTAGGGCACCTTGACGATGTAGATGCGGTCCAGGAAGGCTTCGTTGTTTTTGTTGTTGCGGAAAGCCTTCCATTCACTTTCGTTGGAATGGGCCAGCACCACGCCGTCAAACGGGATGGCGCCGAACCCTTCGGTGCCTTTGAAGTTGCCTTCCTGGGTGGCTGTCAGCAAGGGGTGCAGCACCTTGATGGGCGCCTTGAACATTTCAACAAATTCCAGCAGGCCCTGGTTGGCCAGGCACAGGCCGCCGCTGTAGCTGTAGGCGTCGGGGTCGTCTTGTGAATAGGCCTCGAGCTTGCGGATGTCGACCTTGCACACCAGGCTGGAAATATCCTGGTTGTTTTCGTCACCAGGCTCGGTTTTGGCAATGCCCACCTGGCGCAGGATGCTGGGGTGGCGTTTGACGATTCTGAATTTGCGGATGTCGCCGCCGAACTCTTCCAGGCGCTTCACGGCCCAGGGGCTCAGCACACGGTTCAGGTAGCGGCGCGGTATGCCGTATTCACTTTCCAGGATGGCACCGTCCTCGGCGGCGTCAAACAGGCCCAGTGGGCTTTCGTTCACCGGGCTGCCCTTGATGGCGTAAAAAGGCACGTCTTGCATCAGCTGCTTCAGCCGTTCTGCAATGGAACTTTTGCCACCGCCCACAGGCCCGAGCAGATAGAGAATTTGTTTCTTCTCCTCCAGCCCCTGGGCGGCATGGCGGAAGTAGCTGACCACCTGTTCGATGGCGTCTTCCATGCCGTAGAACTCGGCAAAGGCCGGGTAGACCTTGATCACCTTGTTGGCGAAGATGCGGCTGAGGCGCGGGTCGTTGCGCGTGTCTACCGCCTGCGGCTCACCGATGGCTTTGAGCATGCGCTCGGCAGCGGTGGCGTAGGTGAGCGGGTCGCGCTTGCACAGCGCCAGATAGTCTTCCAGTGAAAGCTCTTCTTCGCGTGTGCGCTCGTAGCGCGCGGCAAAGTGGCTGATTACGTCTTGATGCACGGTACTGTGCGCTGTCATGGTGGGTTTCTCCAAGGTGCCCACAGCGCGCGTCTTCGTGGCAGGCCTGTCCTGCCCGGTTGTCGCGCCTGGGAAGTTCTGATGAAGCCCCGACCCGTGGTGTACGGTCCAGGCGCCATCAGAGCTTTCCTGCGCACCGCGGTTACAGCCGCGGCGGTGGCGAAGTCGCCAGCATCTTCCTTTCTGGCGCCGTTGTTGTCTTGAACAGCCGCCAGAAACCCTTTCAATCTTGCGCGCTTGCCTTGGCGCTTGCCTCGGTGCTCAGCAAAAAGCATCGCAGGCGCCGTGCCAACCGGTAACCCCTGGCCTGGGGGGCACAGCGTGCAGCCATGCACAAACAAGCGCATGCTGTGCGCACCTGATTCAGCACCCAACGCGGGCCCTGGTGTTTTGGTGCACAGCCCCGCGCCATCCGCTGGCCCTGCGTTGGTGCCCTGCGCTGAGCACCGTGCCCTGGGTGCGATCATTGCACCCATGAACAAACACTTGTTGCTGCTGTCGGTTTGCCAGGCCCTGTTTTTAACGAACAACGTCACTTTTATCGCCATCAATGGCTTGGTGGGCCTGTCTCTGGCACCGCTGGGCTGGATGGCCACGCTGCCGGTGACGGGTTACGTGGTGGGCGCAGCGCTGTCTGCGATGCCGGTGTCGCGGCTGCAGGCGCGGGTGGGACGCCAGCGCTCGTTTCAGATTGGGCTGGTGGTGGCAGCAGCATCGGCGGCGATGTGCGCACTGGCCATCAGTGCCGGCAGTTTCTGGCTGCTGGTGCTGTCAACCCTGGTGGCCGGGTTTTATAGCGCCAACGGCGCGCTGTACCGCTTTGCAGGGCCCGAGCTGGTGGCACCGCAGTACAAAGAACGCGCCATTTCCTGGGTGCTGGCCGGCGGTATAGCCGGTGCATTCATCGGGCCCAACCTGGCCACCTACACCAAAGATTGGTTTTTGCAGCCCTTTGTGGGTGCCTACGTGGCGCTGATTGGCATTGCGCTGTTGGGCTTGCTGGTGGTGTCGTTCATCCGCTTTCCGGCCCATACCGCGCCCGTGCCCGGCGCCGCTGCGGGCCGAAGCGCGCGTGAACTGGCACGCCAGCCGGTGTTTGTGGTGGCCATCATTGGCGCGGCGCTGGGCTATGGCGTCATGAATCTGCTGATGGCCGCCACACCCATCGCCATGCAGATGTGCAACCACCCGTTCAGCAGCGCGGCGCTGGTGCTGGAACTGCACGTGCTGGGCATGTACGTGCCCAGCTTTTTCACCGGCAACCTGATCAAGCGCTTTGGTCCACTGCCCATCATGTTCATCGGCGGTGTGTTGAACGTGGTGTGCGTGGCGGTGGCGTTGTCGGGCGTAGACCTGATGCAGTTCATGGTGGCGCTGGTGACGCTGGGTGTGGGCTGGAACTTCCTGTACACCGGTGGCAGCACGCTGCTGACGCAGGCCTACCGACCCGAGGAGAAAAACCGCGCCCAGGGCATCATGGACAGTTGTGTGTTCTGGACCATGGCGGTAACTTCGTTTTCGTCGGGTGCGCTGATCACCACGCAGGGCTGGACCTGGCTGAACCGCGGTTCGCTGCTGCCGATGGCGGCGGTGCTGCTGGCCCTGGTGTGGCTGGCGCTGAAGCAGCGCGCGCCGCGCCCGGCGGCTTAGCGCACGTTGCGGAGGCAAAATTGGTGCTGACTACACCCTGGACCACCGATGAGCACTGAAACCCCACCCGACCGTCTGTGCATGAACCCCAAAAGCCCGTTTTACAACGCAGCTCTGCTGGAGCGCGGCATCGGCATCCGCTTCAAGGGGCTGGAGAAAAACAACGTGGAGGAATACTGCGTCAGCGAAGGCTGGATCCGCGTGCCCGTGGGCAAGACCGTGGACCGCCGCGGGCAACCAATGACGGTGAAGCTGACGGGTCCGGTAGAGGCCTACTTTCGCGAGCCCGCTGCACCCGCGGCTTGACGCGTGGCCTGGTGCACGGCTTGGCGGGCGGTTTGGTGGGCGGCTTGGTGCACCAAGCTTCAATCTTCTCTTGCACCCAGCTTTTCCAGCAAGCCGTTCAGTTCATCCAAAGAACCGAACTGAATCGCCACTTCACCCTGCTCGCCCCGTTTGGTGCGGCGCTTGACGCGGATGTCCACTTGCGCCGTCAGCAGGTCTGACAGCTTTTCCTCCAGCCGCACAATGTCGCGCGGCTTGGCCTTGGCCACAGGCGCTGACGGGTTTTCACTTCGCGCGCTGCGAGCCACCAGCGCCTCGGCCTGGCGAACGCTCAGTTTCTTGGCCACCACCTCTTGCGCCACCATCACCTGCTGCGCAGCCGGCAGCGCCAGCAGCGCCCGCGCATGGCCCATGTCCAGGTCGCCGGCCAGCAGCAACTGCTGCACCGGGTCGGCCAGGTTCAGCAACCGAAGCAGGTTGGAAGCGGCGCTGCGCGAGCGGCCCACGGCTTGTGCGGCTTGTTCGTGCGTCAACTTGAATTCGGCCACCAGGCGCTGCAGGCCTTGGGCTTCTTCAAGCGGGTTGAGGTCTTCGCGCTGGATGTTTTCAATCAGCGCCATCACGGCCGCCGTCTCATCGGCCACGACCCTGACGAGCACCGGCACGCGGTCGAGCCCGGCGAGCCGGGCGGCGCGGTAGCGGCGCTCGCCGGCGATGATTTCGTAGCCGCCCGCTGACAAGGGCCGCACCAGTATGGGTTGCATCACGCCCTGGCTTTTGATGCTTTCAGCCAGTTCGTACAAGGAACCTTCGTCCATGCGGGTGCGCGGCTGGTATTTGCCGGCATGAAGCTGGCTCAGCGGCAAGCTGCTGGGTGCCTGGTCGTCGGGTGTGCTGTCGGGTGCCTTGGGGCCGAGCAAGGCCTCCAGGCCCATGCCCAGGCCCTTGGGTTTTTTGATGGTCGCCATGGGTGGTGATTGTCACCGGTCAACCCAGGGCGTGGCGCGCGCGCAACTGCGCGGAGACCCAAACCCAGTTTAATGCGTGCGCCTGCGCCGATGAGCGGCCGGAAACAGAACCTGCCGTTCCAAGTAGTGCCGAAGGCGCAGCATGCGCGGCTCCATGCGGCCGGGCCTCTGCGCCAGATGGTTCACCACGGCCTGCACATTCAACATCAGCACACCATCGTCGTTGCGGCGGCACACCAGACCCTCCAGCGCGCCAGACAGACGTGCTGCAGTGACGCTTTCAGGCTCGCTGTGGCGCGTGGCGCGCTGAAAGCTGTCCACGGACAACCACATCAAGCCAGCGTGCTCTTCGATGTCCAGTGGCGACCCGGCAAAGCTGTGGTGGCGGCCCGATTCTTTGGCCCACAGCCAGGTGCGCACCGCCAGCACGGCTTCATCAAGCCAGCGCACGCCG
>JANNMQ010001079.1:0-2476 GCA_031398045.1 Rubrivivax sp. | reverse complement strand
CATGGAGGTGCAGAGCGCGCTGTTCGAAAACAACGTGTTCCTGATGGGCCAGCACATGCTGCAGTACGCGATGACCGGCCGCCCGCCAGCGCCGATGCCCGTGCGCGAAAGCCCCTGGGCGGTGTACGACGTGTTCACGGTGCGTGATGGTGAGCAGGTGTTCCTGGCGGCAGTCAGCGACGCGCAGTGGCAGGTGTTCTGCACCGCGCTGGGTTTTGACGACCTCAAGGCCGACACCACGCTGGCCACCAACAACCAGCGCGTGCGCGCGCGCACCACGCTGATGCCCACGCTGCGCCAGCGTTTGGCCGGCCGCAGCGCCGCCGATTTGTCGGCGCTGTTTGAAAAGGCCGGCCTGCCGTTTGCACCCATCCGCCGGCCTGAAGACTTAATTGATGACCCACACCTGGTGGCCACCGGCGGCCTGGCTGATGTGGTGGTGGCCGACGGCGACAAGGCGGGCCAGACCGTGAAGACCACGCTGTTGCCTTTCACCCTGCAAGGCCAGCGGCTGGGTGTGCGGCTGAACCCGCCAAAGATGGGCGAACACACCCGGCCTTTGCTGCGCAGCGTGGGCTACAGCGACGCGGCCATCGACCAACTGACGTCACAAGGCGTTGTGGCTTGACTGCGCCGTGGTCGGGCCCCAGCGCAAAGCGCAGGCCTCAAGCCGTACCATGCCGCCCTTGCTGTTTCTTTCGCCACGCGCACACCACCATGCCCGCCAGAATCCCCGGCCGCCGCCTGCTGCATTCACCTGGCCCGACGCTGCTGCCCGACGAGGTGCTGCACGCGATGATGCGCCAGCCCATGGACATGGGCGACCCGCGGCTGGACGCCACCATCGCAGCTTGTGAACAGGGCCTGCGTGACGTGTTGCGCACCTCAGCCGCCGATGTGTTTTTCTTCATCTGCAACGGCCACGGCGCCTGGGAAGCCTGCATCGTCAACCTGCTGCCCCCCGGCGCCGCGGTGTTGATACCTGGCACCGGGCATTTTTCTGAATCCTGGGCCGTGCAGGCCGAAGCGCTGGGCCGCCGTGTGGTGCGCACACCCTGGGTGGAAGGCCTGCCGATCGACCCGGCGGTGGTGGAAGCCGCGCTGCGCGCCGACACCGCTCACGAGATTGCTGCCGTGTTTGTGGTGCACACCGACACCAGCAGCGGTATCACCAGCGACCTCGCCGCGCTGCGGGCAGCGCTGGACGCGGCGCAGCACCCCGCGCTGATGGTGGCCGACGTGGTGGCTTCGCTGGGTGCTGAACCTTTTGCGATGGATGCACTGCGCATAGACGTGGCGCTGGGCGCCTCGCAAAAGGGCTTGATGTGTGCCCCGGGCATCGGTTTTCTGGCGCTGAACGAACGCGCCTTTGCCGCCGTGCAGCGCAACCCCGCGCCGCGTTTTTACTGGGACTGCGTGTTGCGCAAAAGCCCGCTGGCCTATCGCAAGTTTTGTGGCACACCGCCGCAGACGCTGCTGGCGGGGCTGGAAGCCGCGCTGGGCCTCATCCGGCAAGAAGGTCTGGCCCAGGTGCTGTTGCGCCACCGTTTGTTGATGCAACTGGTGCACGCTGCGGTACAGGGCTGGGCCGAAGCGGGCGCGCTGGGGTTTTTTGCTCTGCAACCGGCCAGCCGGTCCAGTGCCGTGACCACCGTCACGGTGCCGTCCGGTACCGATGTCGACGCCCTGCGTGCCGTGGCACGTGAAGAGTTTCAAACCGCCTTTGCCGGCGCGCTGGGCCCGTTGCAGGGCCGCGGTTTTCGCATCGGACACCTGGGCGACCAAAACCCGGCCACGGTGCTGGGATGCCTGGGCGCCATTGAAGCGGCTTTGCAGGTGCAGGGCATAGCCATTGGCAGCGGTGTGCAGCGCGCTGCTGCGGTGCTGGCGCGCAGCTCGAAGCTGGGCCGGGCTTGACGGTAGCCAGCCTGTTGCAGACCGGCCGTGCATGCAAAGCCGGCAGTTGTTTTGCTGCAGCACCGCGTCAGGAGCCGGGCCGAAGTCAGGTTATCTTCTGCTTGCTGGCCGCTCTTGGCCGGCAGACCAGGAGCCACCGCATGTCCAAGTTTTTCATTCGCGCCATTGGCGCCACGCTCGTCAGCCTGCTGGGCACGGTGGCGTGTGCCGAAAGTTTTGCTTCATCGGCCAGCAGTGCAGGGTCGAAGTCCGTGGGCAGCTTGTCGGATTCGCTCACCGGTTCCAGCAACAGCTCTTCTGGCGACAAAAAGGTGGCCGCAGGCAACTACCGCATCGAACACATGGTGGAAGTGGTGGGCAAGCCCGAGCACCTGCGCCTGCATCTGCAAGCCACCACCACAACCGGTGCAGCAGGCCTGGTGACGCTGGACCTGCCGCGGCAGGCCATTGAAAGCCAAGGCCTGGTTGCACAGGCCGTGATTGCGCTGCGCCAACGCCCGTATGGCATGGAAGTGGCGCATGTGAGGGCCACCGCTGCTGCACCCCAGGCGTTTTTCCT
>JANNMQ010001054.1:0-4097 GCA_031398045.1 Rubrivivax sp. | reverse complement strand
CCGGTGGCCGATTTCGCGCCGTTGACGATGGTGGCCACGTCGCCTTCGGTGCTGGTGGCACACCCGGCGCAGCCCTACAACAACGTGCGTGAACTGATCAACCACGCCAAGCCGCGGCCTGGCCAGCTGAACTTCGCCATCGGCGGCATCGGCTCTTCGTTGCACCTGGCTGGTGAAGCCTTCAAGCTGCGCTCGGGCGTGTACATCGTCAACATCCCCTACCGTGGCACCGCACCGGCTGTGGCCGACGTGGTGGCTGGCAACGTGCCGCTGATGTTTGCCGCCGCCGGCAACGTGCGCAGCCTGGTGGCGGCGGGCAAGCTGAAGGCGCTGGCCGTCACCAGCCGCCAGCGCCTGGCGCAACTGCCCGACGTGCCTGCGCTGGCAGAAACGCTGCCGGGCTTTGAGTCGTCGGCCTGGTTTGGCCTTTTCGGCCCGGCCAAGATGGCGCCCGACTTGGTCAAGCGCATCAGTGACGCCGCGCGCACCGCGGTGAAGAACGACACCATGCGGCGGCGCATTGAAGGTGACGGCGGCACACCGGTGGCCAACACACCCGACGAGTTTGCGGCCTTCGTGAAGGCCGACGTGCCGCGCTGGGCGCAACTGGTGCGTTATGCGGGCGCTACGCCCGACTGAAGCGGCTTCGAAGTGTCTTCATGAATGCACCGCAAACCCTGGCTCAGAAACTGGTGGCACATGCTGCCGGCCGCAGCACGGTCACACCGGGCGAATTACTGACCTGTGAAGTCGACCTGGCCATGTTCCACGACAGCAGCGGCCCGCGCCGCCTGCAGCCGCTGCTGGCCGAGCTGGGCGCAGAGATCTGGGACAAGAACAAGGTCGTGCTGGTGATGGACCACTACGTGCCCGAGGTCGACGATGAATCGCGCCGCATCGTGCACATCGCGCGGGAATGGGCCGCTGAACAACGGCTGCCGCATGTGTACGACAGCCTGGGCATTTGCCATGTGGTGGTGCCGCAGCATGGGCACATCAGGCCCGGCATGTTCTGCGTCGGCGGCGATTCGCACTCGCCCACCGGCGGCGCTTTTGGTGCCTACATGTTCGGCATTGGCGCGACAGAAATGCTGAGCGTGGTGGTGACGGGCCAGATCTGGCTGCAGGTGCCACACACGATCTTCATGCACTGGGGCGGCGCGCTGGCCCCGGGCGTGAGTGCCAAAGACATGATGCTGATGATGGTGGGCCGCTTCGGCATGAACGGCGGCCAGTACCAGGCGGTGGAATTCTGCGGCGCCGCCGTGCAGCACCTGGGTATGGAAGAGCGCATGACGCTGGCCAACATGAGCGCCGAGCTGGGCGCGCAGGTGGGCCTGGTGGCACCCGACGACACCACGCGCCAGTGGCTGGTCGCCCACGGCGCACCCGATGTCGAGACCGCACCCTGGTTCAGCGAGGCCGGTGCGCCCGGCACTCACCACCACTTTGACGCCAGCACATTGGTGCCACAAGTGGCACTGCCGCACAGCCCGGCCAACACCTGCGACGTCAGCGCGCTGCCGCACACACCCGTGCAGGTGGCCTACATCGGCGCCTGCACCGGCGCCAAGCTGCCAGACCTGCGTGCCGCCGCGCAGGTGCTGCGTGGCCGCCATGTGGCTGCGGGTGTGCAGCTGTTGCTGGCCCCGGCCAGCGTGCAAGACCTGGCCCAGGCGCGCGCTGAAGGCACGCTGCAAGTGCTGCTGGACGCCGGCGCCACGCTGCTGCCCAGCGCCTGCGGCGCCTGCGCGGGCTATGGCGGTGCCATTGCCGACGGCAGTGCCGTCATCAGCAGCACGGCGCGCAACTTCAAAGGCCGCATGGGTTCGGCCACCGCGCAGGTCTACCTGGGATCGCCCTACACCGTGGCGGCGTCGGCCGTGCGCGGGCACATCTGCGACACGCGGGAGTTTTTGTCGTGAATACCTGGACCCTGCCCGCTGACGTCGACACCGACCAGCTGGCACCCGGCCACACCATGAAACACGGCCTGGAAGTCACCGCAGCGCACTGCCTGGAAGCCGTGCGACCTGGTTTTGCCGCGCAGGTGCAGCGCGGCGATGTGCTGGTGGCGGGTGCCAACTTTGGCATCGGCTCGTCGCGTGAACAGGCCGCCAGCGCACTGGTGCACCTGGGTGTGGCAGCCGTCATCGCCCCCAGTTACAGCGGCCTGTACTTCCGCAATGCCTTCAACGTGGGCTTGCTGCTGTTGACCTGCGCCCGCGCGCAGGAAATCAACGACGGCGAAACAATCAGCTTTGACGCCCGCACAGGCTGCATCACGCGTGGCGACGGCAGCCTGCTGATCTGTCAACCGATACCCGGTTTTCTGCTCGACATGGTGGAAGCCGGTGGCCTGCTGCCCCAACTTAAACAACGTCTCAAGAAAGGCACGCCATGAGCGCCACGAAAAAGGACCAACCGCCCTACGACCTGCTGATCAAGCAGGTGCGTGTGGTGCGCCCGCACGGCAACGTGGTGTTTGATGCAGACATCGCTATCGCCGCAGGCCGCGTGGCGAAGGTGGCGCCGGGCATCGACGTGGCGAAAGCCAAAACCGTGTACGACGGCAAAGGCCGGCTGGCTTTCCCGGGGGTGGTGGACGCCCATATGCACGCCGGCATCTATTCACCACTGGCCGAAGACGCGGTCAGCGAAAGCAAAGCCGCCGCGATGGGCGGTGTCACTTCATCGCTGAATTACTTTCGTACCGGCCAGTACTACCTGAACAAAGGCGGCCCGTACAAGAAGTTTTTTCCGGAGGTGCTGAAGATTGCCAAGGACCGCTTCCATGTGGACTATGGTTTTCATCTGGCGCCGATGAACCAGCAGCACATCGACGAGCTGCCGATGCTGATAGAAAAATTTGGTGTCGCCAGCTTCAAGATCTTCATGTTCTACGGCTCACACGGCCTGCACGGCGCGAGCAACTCGCAGCGTGAATTTTTGATGATTGGCGAAAACGAACGCTACGACGTGGCGCACTTTGAATTTGTGATGCGCGGCGTGCAAGCCGCGCGCGAACAACTGGGCAGCAAAGCACGCCAGGTGTCGCTGAGCCTGCACTGCGAAACGGCGGAAATCATGACCGCGTACACCAGGCTCGTCGAAAAAGACAAGTCGCTGAAAGGCCTGGCCGCCTACAGCGCCAGCCGTCCGCAGCACAGCGAAGGCCTGGCCGTGTTCACAGCCGCCTACCTGGCCAATGAAACGGCATTGCCCAACATCAACCTGCTGCACCTTTCAAGCCGCAAGGCCGTGCAGGCGGCGATGATGATGAGCGAGACCTTCCCGCACATTGACTTCAAGCGCGAGGTGACGATCGGCCACCTGATGCTGGACATTCACAGCCAAGCCGCCGAGCTGGCCAAGGTGAACCCGCCGATACGCCCGCGCGAAGACGTGGAGTTCTTGTGGCAAGCGCTGCTGTCTGAGGAACTGGACTGGGTGGTCAGCGACCACGCCTGTTGCCGCCATGAAATCAAGATACCCAAACACTACTTCGGCAACATCTGGATGGCCAAGAGCGGTTTTGGTGGCACCGAATACCTGCTGCCGGCTCTCGTCAGCGAAGGCACGCGCCGCGGCATGGGCTACAACCACATGGCGCGTGTGACGAGCTGGAACCCGGCGCAGCGCTACGGCCTGAACAGCAAGGGCGACATCGCCGAAGGCTTTGATGCCGACATCGCCATCGTTGACGCTGCGCACACCTGGCAGATACGCGCCGGGGATTCACCGTCCACCCAGGGCTACACACCCTTCGAAGGGCTTGAGCTGAGTGCGCGCGTGGACGCCACCTTCCTGCGCGGCCAGCGCATCTTTGAAGACGGGCAGGTGCTGGGCAAGCCGCAGGGGCGTTACCTGCACCGGCCCACCTAACCTTTCATGTTTGTGGCCGCGTCAACGTCGAAGACAGCAGGCATCGCCCAGCACCTGCAGCGCGGCGTAGCTGATCAGCGCCGCCTTAGGTTCGCGCGTCGGCACGTTCAGGGTTTTTTGCACCCCCTGGTGGAGTTGATGAGGTCAGAGCTGATTGCGCTCGTCCCGCGTCGACTGGCGCCCTTCGGTGCGGGCGTATTGACGCACCGTTT
>JANNMQ010001040.1:0-1853 GCA_031398045.1 Rubrivivax sp. | reverse complement strand
GCCGGCCAACAACGCTGGCTGGTGGTGCCCGTGGCCGCCGAACAGCTGTGGCCCAGCTTGAAGACCTTTTGGGAACAAAAGGGCTACACCATCGAAACCGAAGACGCCAAGGCCGGCGTGATGGAAACCAACTGGTCGATGAACCGCGCCAAGCTGCCAGCCGACGCCGTGCGCAACACCCTTGGCCGCCTGCTGGGCAATCTGTATGACACCGGCGAACGCGACCGCTTTCGCACACGTGTTGAACGCAGCGCTGATGGCACAGGCAGCGAAATCTACATTTCACACCGCGGTGCGCAAGAGGTTTACACCAGCGAACGCCGCGAGACCACCACCTGGCGGGCCAGCCCTTCAGACCCACAGCTCGAGGCCGAAGCCCTGTCGCAGCTGATGGTGGCGCTGGGCGCCAAAGAAGAAGCGGCTCGCCAGGCCGTTGCCGCGGCGGGCAAGCCCGCTGATCAGCGCAGCGGCGCCACCACCGCTGCGGGCTCGGCGCCGGGTGCTCGGGCGCCGGGTGCCATCAGCACCGGCTCCACGTCGCTGGAAGTGGACGACCCGTTCGACCGCGCTTGGCGTCGTGTGGGGCTGGCACTGGACCGTGGCGGCTTTACGGTCGAAGACCGCGACCGCGCAGGCGGCCTGTATTACGTGCGTTACATCGACCCCAAATCAGCCGGTATGGAAGAACCCGGTTTCTGGTCGCGCTTGTTTGGCAACACCAGCAACCCGCAAGCAGCCGTGCGTTACCGCGTGGCGCTGAAGGCCAATGCCAACAAGACCAGCGTGACGGTGCTGTCTTCCAGCGGCGGCACCGAGGTGGGTGAAAACGGGCAGCGCATTGCGGCCTTGCTGGTCAACGAGTTGAGGTAGTCCTCTGCGCCATGATCGGCGGCAACGCCGCCAATCATGGCAGCAACAAAAAAGCCGCCCGAGGGCGGCTTTTTTTGATGTGACCAGAAGCCGTTGGCGCGCCCGCTGGGGCGCGCCCGCTCTTCACTTCTTGACAGCGTCTGCAGCCTTGGCTGCGGCATCTTTGGCAGCACCCGCAGCGTCTTTGGCAGCGCCAGTTGCGGCAGCGGCGGCATCCTTGGCAGCATCAACCGCTGAGGTTGCGGCAGCAGCAGCGCCAGACGCGGCAGCAGCAACGCCTGAAGCAGCGTTGGAAGCCATGGCAGCGGCAGAAGCAGCAGCGTCGGCCATGGGGGCTGGTGCGGGAGCAGCGGCAGGAGCGGGGGCTGGCGTCGGGGCCGGGGCTTCAGCTTTTTTGCCGCAAGCGGCCAGCGCAACTGCAGCAACCAGGGAAGCCAAAACGAGTGACTTGTTCATATTTATCCTCAGGAGTTTGTGGGTCAGTGGTCGAGTTTCTTGGGTACTCTTAGCCATCGCACAGAGCCCCACAAGATGAAGACGCTGGCTGTGGGCGATCCGCCGGTGTGGGCTTTGAAGCCCAACATGCAACGTAACCATTCAGACACACAGCCTGCTGTCTAGCCTATGAGTATAGCCCGGGGTCGGGAATTCCCTAGAGGCCGAGGGTCCTGGCGGGCCAGGATGGCTCAGACCGTTGCAAAACTACATCAGTCTGTTGAGCCAGCAGCAGGCGATGCCGGTGGTCCAGAGAAGCCCTGCCGCGCCCAGTTTCGGCATCGAAGACCTGGACGCTGACGCGCCCGTCATCAAACAGCGCCTCCGGCAGGCCTGGCACCAGCTCTTCAGGACAGCACCATGCTGGCACTGCGTGCACCCAACCGCGCCGCCAGTGTTCAAAACGCGGAAATCGGCGCCCCATGCTGGTGAAGTCGGCAGCCAGCAGCAGCAACCGCCTTTGTGGCAGGTGCAGCCAGCTTGTCAGA
>JANNMQ010000983.1:0-1802 GCA_031398045.1 Rubrivivax sp. | reverse complement strand
CAGCGTCAGATTGCTCATGGCCAGTCGCGCCTGGGCCTGGCCAAGGCCGAATCGGCGTGCACCAGCATGGCGGCGCTGAACCCGGGGCTGCAGCTGCGTGCCGTGGTGGCGCGCGCCGATGAAACGCTGTTGGCCACCTGGGTGCCGCAGGCCGATGTGGTGCTGGACTGCACCGACAACTTCAAGACCCGACACCTGATCAACGCCGCCTGCGTGCAGCATGGCAAGCCACTCGTATCGGGTGCAGCCATCGGCTGGGATGCGCAGATTTCGGTCTATGACACACGCGACAACACCGCCCCCTGCTACGCCTGCCTGTTTCCGCCCGAGGCGGCTTTTGAAGAAGTGGCCTGCGCCACCATGGGTGTGTTCGCGCCGCTGGTGGGCATCGTCGGCAGCGTGCAGGCCGCCGAGGCCTTGAAGCTGCTGGTGCGCACCGGAAGTTCGTTGGCTGGGCAGCTGCTGATGCTGGACGCACGCAGCATGCAGTGGGACCGCATCAGCCTGGGTCGCCAAGCGCATTGCAGCGTCTGCGGCCACCGGCCGGCTGCACCACCCGCCTCCATCGCCGTGCCCTGACCTGAATAGCAGCCTGGCCGGGCGCTTTCCGGGCTTGCACGCCCGCCCATCACCCTACCGCGCCTTCGATGAACGCAACTTCAAACAACAGCACCCCATCCAGCCCTGCGACGTCCAACATCAGCGACCCTGCAGCGCTGGGTGAACGCAACTTTCCCACGGCAGAGGAAGAAGCCGCCCACGCCAGCCCGCCGCCGCTGTACGACGGGCCGGAAAGCGCCTACCGGCTGGCCTTCACCGACACCGACTTTTTGCTGCGCGAAGAACTGCGGCCGGTACGCATGCAGCTGGAATTGCTGAAGCCCGAACTGGTGCAACGTGAACAGGGCATCGAATCAACCATCGTCATATTCGGCAGCGCGCGCATCAAGCCGCCCGAGCAGGCGGCGCAGGACCTGAAAGCAGCCCAAGCCGGCGGCGATGCAGTTGCGCTGCGACGTGCCGAAGTGGCGCTGGAGATGAGCGGCTACTACACACAGGCGCAGAGTTTTGCGGCCCTGGTGACACAGCGCTCGCGTGCGCTCGACACACCCATTTATGTGGTGACGGGTGGAGGCCCCGGCATCATGGAAGCCGGCAACCGCGGTGCTTTTGAAGTGGGTGGCAAAAGCATAGGCCTGAACATCGTGCTGCCGCACGAGCAGCAGCCCAACCCCTACATCACGCCGGAACTGTGTTTTCAGTTCCACTACTTCGCACTGCGCAAGATGCACTTCCTGATGCGCAGCATCGCACTGGTGTGTTTCCCAGGTGGCTTCGGTACGCTGGACGAACTGTTTGAAACGCTGACGCTGGTGCAAACCGGCAAAAGCCGCCAACGCCCCATCTTGCTGTTCGGCCGCGCTTTTTGGGAAAAGCTGCTGAACTTGCAGGTGCTGATCGACAGGGGCCTGATCAGTCCGGGTGACGAAAAGCTGATCCGCTACGTAGAAAGTGCGGAGGAGGCCTGGGACGTGCTGGCCCAGCACTACGGGTTTGACGCCGCAGTCACACAGACGGGCGATCTGGCGGTGGACATCTGAATCAACGTGTTTGAACCTACCGCGGGCCAGATGGCTGCCGCGCCGCGTTGCGGCCGCGCTGCTGGCCTGAGAATGCCCCCATGCCCAGCCCCATATCCCTGATAGGCGCGCCCACCGACATCGGTGCCGGCGCCCGCGGCGCCCGCATGGGCCCCGAAGCCCTGCGTGTGGCCGGCCTGCAGGCCACGCTGGAAAGCCACG
>JANNMQ010000972.1:0-1934 GCA_031398045.1 Rubrivivax sp. | reverse complement strand
CCGGTGTTCTCGGGCCCGCAGCTCAAGCCCTTCGAATGCCGCACCGTTCAGTCGGGGCTGGGTGCGCCGCTTGACACACAGTGCAGCGTGGCCACGCGCTACAACTACTTCTACCGCAACACATCGGGCGCGCTGGCGGTGCTGGCAAACCCTGCCGGGCCGCGCCCCGCCGATGTCGGGCGCACCACCACCAGCGACGGCCGCAACGTGCCCTTCATCGTGCGTGTCGAGTCGGGCACCATCAACCGCTCGATCTACCGCATCGCGGTGCTCGATGACCCGCAGGCGGCCGGGGTCTGGAACCCGGCCGGCTGGAACCGCAAGTTGATCTTCACCATCGGCGAGTCCACGGGCGCGCAATACCACCAGGGCGTCAACCAGGTCACCGACGTGCTGGGCAACACCGCCGCGGCGTTGGGTCTGGCAAGCGGTCATGCCCTGATCATCTCCACCCAGCACGTCAACAAGCTCAACCCCAACGACGTGCTGTCGGCCGAGGGCCTGATGATGCTGAAGGAGCGTTTCATCGAAGCCTACGGCGTGCCGCGCTGGGTGATGGGTTATGGCGGATCGGGCGGCGCCATCCAGCAGATGCTGCTGGCACAGAACTACCCCGGGCTGCTGGACGGCGTCCTGCCCAATGCCGCCTTTCCCGATGTTTTCGGCACCGCCCAGTCGGTCACTGACTGCCGGTTGCTGAACCGCTATTTCCAGGCCAACCCGGCCAGCGATGCGGTGCGCAAGGCCTTCGAGGGTTTTGCCAAGAACACCTGCAACAACTGGGACCTGGGCAATGGCGATGTGATCTTGGCCAGCGGCGGACCGGGCAGCGACTGTGGGGTGCTGGACAAGAGCCAGGTGTATGACCCGGTGACCAACCCGCGCGGTGCACGCTGCACCATCCAGGACGTCAATGCCAACAGCCTGGGCCGCGACCCCGCCACCGGTTTTGCGCTGCGCCCGCTGGACAACGTGGGTGTGCAGTATGGGCTGCTGGCGCTGCGCCAGGGCCGCATCACGACGACCCAGTTTCTCGACCTGAACGAGCGCATTGGCGGCTACGACATTGATGGCAACCGCATCGCCCAGCGCACGGTGGCCGACGCCACGGCGCTGGCGCGCGCCTATGAAAACGGCCGCGTCGTGCAAGGCGGTGGCGGCCTGGCCACCGTGCCCATCATGCATGCCCGGGTGTGGGGCGAGATCGCCGGCGACATCCACACCGCCTACAACGACGTGCAGATCCGCCAGAAGCTGCTGCAGGCCAACGGCCGCAGCGACAACCAGGTGATCTGGGTGCTGCCCAATCCGCAGCTGCCGCTGTTCCTGGGCGGCAACCAGGCCGACGTGACGCGGCTGACTGCGGTGCTCAACAACGTCGTCGCTCAGCAATTCCTGTTGATGTCGGCCTGGCTCGACAGCCTGGCCGCCGACCCGGCGCCGCTGAGCGCTGCCAAGGTGGCGCGGCTGAAGCCGGCACCGGCCACCGATGCCTGCTGGGACCTGACCGGCACGCGCATCGCCGATGAGCCGGCGCTCAGCGGCGGCGTCTGCAATGCGATCTATGCCAAGGGCATCTCGCCGCGACTGGCCGCTGGCGCCCCGCTGGCCGATGACGTGCTGAAGTGCCAGCTCAAGCCCGTGGCCGACGCCGACTACGCGCCGGCCGTCTTCAGCACCGACGAGCGGGCCCGCCTGGCGGCGATATTCCCAGCCGGTGTGTGCAACTACGGCCTGCCCGGTGTCGGCCAGCGGCCACTGGGCGCCACCTGGATCCGGTATTGACCGCCCACCGGCCGCTTGCACAACATCTCCCCGTCCACCGCACAGAAAGCACATCCATGTCCCACGTCTTTCAGCAGGCCCTGCTGGGCGCCGCCACCCTGGCCTTGATGGCCGCCCAGGCCCCAGCCGCCGCGTTTTCGGTGGCCGGC
>JANNMQ010000937.1:0-7768 GCA_031398045.1 Rubrivivax sp. | reverse complement strand
CACGGGGCACAGCACGCCAGGCTCGGCTTCGGTGAACAGCATGAAACCGGCCGCACGCTGCACATGCGCACCAGCCTTTGCGGCCCACGGTGCACCGCCCAGACCGAACTGCAGCGCCTGCGCCATCAGCACGTGGTAACTGGGGTGGAATTCCACCTCGTCGATGCGCCGGCCGCGCAGGTCGTGTGTGTGCAGCACCGGCGTGTGGGTGTTGGCCAGTCGCGCGTGCGTTTGCAGATCGGCCGACCCGACAACGGCGCCCAGATTCTGCAGGGCCGCCGTATCCAGCTGTGGCGTATGCATTTTCAGCGCAGCCTGCAGGTGGCGGTTGGCCTTGAACAGGTTCACGTCCTGCAGCGGTTCGGCCTGGTTGAAGACCTGGTGCGTGGTGATGCCCCCGGTGGTGTTCATGGTGGTGTGGCCTTCAACATCTGTAGGTGTGGGATGTCGTCTTCTGCGTAGGGCAGGCTCACGGCCACAAAGCCGTGGCTGCTGTAGAAACGCTGCAGGTGCGCCTGCGCGCTGATGCGCACCCCCAGCCCTGGCCAGGTGCTGGCGCAGCGCAGCAACCCTTCGGCCACCAGCACATGCCCCAGGCCCGCGCCACGCGCAATGGGCGCCGTGATGACGCGCCCCATGGACGGCTCTGCGTATTTGACGCCCGGGTCGACCAGCCGCAGATAGGCCTGCAGACCGCCCTGCCCGTCACGCCCCAGCAGGTGCCAGCTGTGGCGGTCCACACCGTCGGGGTCGAGGTAGGGGCCCTGTTCCAGGATGAACACCTGGCAGCGCAACGCCAGCGCGTCGTAAAGGTTGTCGACGCCCAGATCGGCGAAGCGCAGCCAGGACCAGTTCACACCAGTTTCACCAGCTGCTTGCCGAAGTTCTTGCCTTTCAACAGACCCAGAAAGGCCTCGGGCGCGGCTGCAATGCCCTGCGCCACACTTTCGCGGAATTTGATCTGCCCGCTGGCCACGCCAGCACCCAGTTCTTTCAAGGCCGCAGGCCATAAGGCCATGTGTTCGCTGACGATAAATCCCTGCAGCTTCAACCGCTGCGTCAGCAGCAGCCTTGCGTTGGTGATGGCCAGCGATTGGCCGTCGTAACCCGAGATCAATCCGCACAGTGCGACGCGGCCAAAGGCGTTCATGCGCGAAAGCACCACGTCCAGGATGAGCCCGCCGACGTTCTCAAAATTCCCGTCCACGCCGTTGGGCGCGGCTGCGTCCAGCGCGGCACCCAAGGACTTGAAATCAAGGTGCTGCTTGTAGTCAATGCAGGCATCAAAACCCAGTTCGTTGACCACGTAGTTGCACTTGTCGGCACCGCCTGCAATGCCGACCACGCGGCAGCCCTTGGCCTTGGCCAACTGCCCCACCACGCTGCCCACGGCACCGCTGGCTGCGCTGACCACGATGGTCTCGCCGGCCTTGGCTTCGATGATGTGGTTCAGCCCCACCCAGGCGGTGACACCGGGCATACCCACCGCACCCAGAAAGGCCGACAGCGGGATGCGCGATGCGTCCACCTTGCGCACCATGCCCGGCTGGCGCGCGTCCAGCACCGCCAGTTCCTGCCAGCCGCCCATGCAGACCACCGTGTCGCCAGCGGTAAAACCGTCCTGGCGCGATTCCAAAACCTCCCCCACCGTGCCACCCACCATCACTTCGCCCAATGCCACTGGTGCGGCATAGCTCTTGGTGTCGTTCATGCGCATGCGCATGTAAGGGTCCAGGCTCAGGACATGCACACGCACCAGCACATGGCCATCAGGCACGGGCGGCGTGGGCACGGCTTCCAGGCGGAAGTGTTCGGTGGTGGCTTCTGCGGCGGGCCTTGCGGCCAGCACGATGCGGTGATTGATCATGGTGGTTGGACTCTTTCGGGTGTGGGCATGGGTGCGGCGCGTTGCAACGCCTTGGCTTGCCGGGCCCCGGTGGGCAGCCCGCGCAGGAACTTGAAAGTGCCGGTGCCGTGTGCGCACAGGTGGTGGTCGGCGTTGAACACGCTGGCTTCGCAGAAGGCCATCGTGGTGGTCTTGTGCAGCAGCGTGCCGCGGGCCACCAGCGACCCTTCGGCGGCGCGCATGAAGCTGGTTTTCATCTCGATGGTGGCCACGCCCGCGCCGTGGTCGGGCTGGTCTGAATGGATGCTGCGTGCGGCGCAAGCCATCACCACATCCAGCATCGTCATCAGCACACCGCCATGCGCCACTTCCCAGCTGTTCAGGTGCGCCTGCTCCAGGTCCACACGCAGTTCGGCCTTGCCGCCGCCATAGGCCCACAACTCCAGGCCCAGCGATTCGGCAAACGGAATACGAACAGGAAAATGCAGTCGCACGGTGTGTGCTTTCAGTGCCTGTCAGCCACCGCCGTGCACGGCCGACACGCCGCCGTCCACCGCCAGTATCTGGCCCGTGATGTGTTTGCCGGCACGGCTGGCAAACAGCAGCACAGTGCCTTTCAAGTCATCGTCGTCACCCAGGCGCTTCAATGGCGCTTGTGCGGCCAGCTTGTCGGTGCCGAACTCGGCCAGTACCCCCGCGGTCATCTTGCTGGGGAAAAAACCCGGCGCGATGGCGTTCACGGTGATGCCGTATTTGCCCCACTCACCGGCTAACGTGCGCGTGAAGTTGACCGCCGCACCCTTGCTGGTGCCATAGGCGATGAACTGCACATCCACACTGCCCGACAAGCCGGCAATGCTGGCCAGGTTGATGATGCGGCCGCCCTTGTTGGGGATCATCCAGGCCTTGCCCACGGCCTGCGCAAACAAGAACAGGCTGCGGATGTTCAGGTTCATCACCTTGTCCCACGCCGCCAGCGGGTAGTCCTCGGCCGGTGCGCCCCAGGTGGCGCCAGCGTTGTTGATGAGGATGTCGATACGCCCCAGGCGCTGCATGGTTTCGTCGACGACGCGTTGCACGTCTTCGGGCTTGCTGGCGTCGGCAGCTATCCAGCGTGCGTCGATGCCCTTGGCCGCCAGGTCGGCCGCGGCTTCTTCCAGGTCAGCAGCCTTGCGACTGGTCAGCATGAGCTTGGCGCCGGCTTCACCCAGCGCCTCGGCCATCTGCAGGCCCAGGCCGCGTGAACCGCCAGTCACCAGCGCCACCTGGCCGGTGAGGTCAAACAGTTGTTGGACGGGTGTTCCCATGCTCATCTCCTTTTTGTGGTTAGGCGCTAGGGCGCCGCTGCCCCGGTGCCGGCCGGGCTGTCAATGCAATTCGATCAGCACCAGGTGGTTGTCGGCCGCCGGCCAGTTGCGACCCACCAGCGTTTGGCCATTGAAGCGCGCCACCACCGCACGTTGCGGGCCGGCGGGCAGCTTGATCTTCGACACCGACAGCCCGGCCACACCCCGCGGCAGGCCCGGCGCGGGGTCCTGCCCGTCAAACACCACCTGGTCACGTGGCAGCCCAAAGTAGCCGCGCGGCCGCGTGAAGGTCAGCACCGATCCTGCGCTGGCGTCTGCAGTCAGCAAGCGGTCGGCACGCAGGTTGACGATGGATGATGAGCGCGGGAAAGGCTGACGGTAGATGTGCGTGATGGCGTAGCCGGCCACGCCAATGACAAATTCGTAAGTCGCACCACCGTCGGCCTTGAACGGCCCCCAGCGACCATCGGCAACGGTGGTTTTGCGCCATTGCGCTGCACCCAGCCGTTCGCCCGTCTGCGGGTCCACAGCAAACACTTCCACGGTGGCACCCGCCAGCGGCAGGTTGTTAACGAAACTGCCTGTGGCCGGGTTGTTGTCGACGCCATGGCCGCTGACCTGACCGTCCAGTACCACCTGCGCCTCTGGGGTAAAGCCGGTGGTGGCGGGCTCCCGACCGGTGATGAAGCGATAGGCCGCCGCAAAGGCCTGCGGACTGAAGGATGTTTCGCGATGGTCCACGCCGGACAGCACCACGTTCAGCGCGCCCTTCAGTTCAGGGCCTTCAAAGGTGACCCCGGTGGGCTTGCCCGGCGCCCCCAGCCAGGTGCCTTCGGGCTGCGCAAACTTGTCGTTGTTGTCGGAGCGAATGGTCATCCAGCGC
Source organism: Rubrivivax sp. (assembly GCA_031398045.1). Classification (GTDB taxonomy): domain Bacteria; phylum Pseudomonadota; class Gammaproteobacteria; order Burkholderiales; family Burkholderiaceae_C; genus Rubrivivax. The sequence goes on along the minus strand of JANNMQ010000937.1, from coordinate 3,732 downwards.
GGACCAGGCGTGACTTCCACGCCGGGGCCGCCCTGGTTGTTCAAGCTCTGAAGAAACGGCCCGGCACCGTTGAATTCATTGCCCGGGTTGTTGGCGGCGTCAAAACGCACACCATGGTTGGGCGTGCCGCCCAGGATGGCGTGCGACACCTTGGCGGCGCCACCGTTCATCACATAGCTGCGGATGGCATTGCCACCGCGTGAATTGGCCAGCAGAACCACCTGCGTGGCGCCCGTGGCAGCCAGCACCTTGTCAACTTCCGCGGCCAGAAAAGCGCGGTGCTCGGCAGTGGATGTGCGGCCCGGCTGCGGCCGGTCGTCGGTGTCGCGGGCCAGCGGGTACGGCAGGTGTATCGCATGCAGACGCTCCCGCGGCCAGCCGTTGGATTCAAAGCGCCACAACGTCGTCAGCCATAACGCGGCGGTGTCGCCGTTGCCATGCACCAACACGACGGGTGGCGGCAACTGCGCAGCGCCGCCGCTGGCACAACCGGCCGCCAGCATGGACAGCCCGGCCACCATCAAGGGGCCGCCCACCATCAGGGTGCGGCGGCGTTGGTCAATAGGGTGCAATTCAGTCTCCGTCCTTGGGTCTTCGAGCCCTGATCACGATCAACACCACCCCTGGCAGCACCAGCAGCGCACCCAGCAGTTGCAGCAGCCAACCACTGCCGCCGCTGGACTGCAGGTAAAAGCCCATCATCACCAGCAGCAGCCCAGCGTAGATCAATACCCAGGCCCAGGCTTCGAGCGCCTTGTTGCGCATGGTCAAAAGCCGTCTTCATGCATCAGGCGGCAAACGGGTTCACGGTTGTGCACCACCAAGAGCCAGGCGTCGATCTTCGGCAGTTCATAAGCAAAAAAGTAGCGCATGGCGGCGAGTTTGCCTTGTTGCTGCGCCGCCGTCAGTGCGCCGGGCGTGGCAAGGTCATGCACGTGGGCCTGCAACGCCAGCGCCACGTCCAGCCACAACCAGGCCAGCACCACATGGCCGAAGGCCTGCAGGTAAGGCGTGGCATTGGCCAGCGCTTCTTCGGGCACACCCGTGGACCAGGCGGACTTGGTGGCTGCACCCAGACTTTGCAGGGCCGCAGCCAACTGGTTGGCGGGTTCGGCCAGGCCCGGCACCCGCCCGGCGCGCTGGGCGGTGTCGCTGATGCGCGCAGCCAGCAGCTTCAGCCCTGCGCCGCCGTTCATCACCACCTTGCGGCCCAGCAGGTCCAGGCCCTGGATGCCATGGGTACCCTCGTGGATCATGTTCAGGCGGTTGTCGCGCCAGTGCTGTTCCACCGGGAAGTCGCGGGTGTAGCCGTAGCCGCCGTGGATCTGGATGGCCAGCGAATTGGCTTCCAGGCACCATTCGCTGGGCCAGCTCTTGGCAATGGGCGTCAGCACCTCCAGCAGCGTGCCGGCATCCCGGGCTGCTGCTGGTTCGCCGGTGTGCAGTTCGTCCACCAGGCGCGCGCAGTACAGCTCCAATGCCAAACCGCCTTCGCAATAGGCCTTCTGCGCCAGCAGCATGCGCTTGATGTCGGCGTGCAGGATCAGGGGAACCTGGGGCTGCGTAGCGTCTTTGCCGTTGCCTTGGATCGGCCGGCCCTGCGGACGTTGCCGGGCATAGTCCAGGCTGGCTTCATAACCCGCCATGCCCAGCATCACCGCGCCCAGGCCCACACCGATGCGCGCCTCGTTCATCATGTGGAACATGCAGCGCAGGCCTTCGCCGGCCTTGCCGACGAGGTAGCCCACGGCGCCGGCCACGGCGCTGTCCAGACCCGCACCGGCGCTGCCCCGCACTGGGAATTTGCCTTCGCCAAAATTCAGCAGCGTGTTGGTGGTGCCGCGATAACCCAGCTTGTGGTTCAGCCCGGCCAGCGCCACGTCATTGCGTTCGCCGGTCAGCTCGGCCCTTTCATTCACCAGGTGCTTGGGCACGATGAACAGCGAGATGCCGCGGGTACCCGCCACCAGCTTGCCGTCGGGCCCGGGTATCTTGGCCAGCACCAGGTGCACGATGTTCTCGGTCAGCTCATGTTCACCGGCGCTGATCCACATCTTGTTGCCACGCAAACGGTACCGTGGCCCCAGCGGGTCGGCCTCGAAATCATCGCCGTCAGGCAAGGCCCGTGTGGCCACATCGCTCAGTGATGAACCGGCCTGCGGCTCGCTCAGGCACATGGTGCCCAGCCAGCGGCCGGCAAATTCGTTCTTTGCAAACACTTCGCGCTGCAGCGGTGTGCCGTGGGCCATCAGCAAGTTGGCGTTGCCGCTGGTCAGCATCGCGTAGCCGCCCATGGACACGCTGGCCTTGCTGAAAAAGGCATTTGCGGCCATTTCAATCACGCACGGCAGCTGCATGCCGCCCCATTCGTAATCTTGCGCCGCGGCCAGCATGCCCGACGCCACATAGGCGGCCACCGCAGCGTGGGTCTCTTTCGGCAGGTGCACCCGCTGGCCGTCAGCATCGACAACCACGCGCGGCTCCTGGGTGTCACTCAGGCGGTTGAAGGGTGCAAACTTTTCAGACGCGATGCGTTCGCAGGTATCCAGCACCGACGAAAAAGTCTCGATCGTGTGGTCGTTGAAGCGGGGCCGCTGCAGCAGCGTTTCAACGCCCAACCAGCGGTGCAACAGAAAGTCCAACGTGTGTCGCATCATGGGCCCTGTTGCTTCACCAGGGCCATCGTGGCCGAGGCTTTCATCACCAGCGTTCGGGTTTCAGTACCGCCATCGCCGTTCAGTGCAAACACCTGCGCTTCCGTGAAACTGAGCGTGCGACCGGCCTTGATGACCACGGCTTCGCATTCCAGCCGTTGCCCCTTGCCGGGGCGCAGTTGGCTGGTTTTCAGTTCGGCAGTGATGGCCCAGCAGCCCGCGGGTGCCAGCGTTTGCGCGGCCGAACCCATGCTGTGGTCGGCCAGCGTGGCCATCACGCCGGCGTGCACCTGACCGGTGTGCTGCAGGTGGCGCGGGGCCACGGCCAGTTCCGTGGTCACCGTGCCAGGCCCTACCGCCATGGGCTGCACGCCCAGGTCCTGCATGAAGGGCGACAGCGCAAAAAATGCACGCAGTTCAGTCAAGTCCACCCGTCACCCATTTGCGCTGAACCGGCAGGCATCACAGCACTTCAAAAACACCCGCCGCACCCATGCCGCCGCCAATGCACATGGTGACACACACCCGCTTGGCACCGCGTCGTTTGCCTTCAATCAACGCGTGGCCGGTCAAGCGCTGACCGCTAACGCCATAAGGGTGGCCGACCGCAATGGCGCCGCCGTTGACGTTCAAGCGGTCCATGGGTATGCCCAGTTTGTCGGCGCAGTACAGCACCTGCACGGCAAAGGCTTCGTTCAGTTCCCAGAGGTCGATATCAGCCACCGTCAGGCCCAGGCGCTACAGCACCTTGGGAATGGCAAACACCGGGCCGATGCCCATCTCGTCGGGTTCACAGCCGGCCACCGCAAAGCCCAAAAAGCGGCCCAGCGGCTTCAGGCCTTTGCGTTCGGCCACCGTTTCATGCATCAGCACACAAGCGCCAGCGCCATCTGAAAACTGGCTGGCGTTGCCGGCAGAAATCACACCACCCGGGATGGCCGGTTTGATGTTGCAGATGCCTTCAAAGGTGGTGCCGGGGCGTATGCCTTCGTCGTCGGCCACCGTCACTTCCTTGCTGCGCAAGCCCAGCACGGCGTCGGCGACGCCGGCCATCACGGTGATGGGCGCAATCTCATCC
>JANNMQ010000898.1:0-5963 GCA_031398045.1 Rubrivivax sp. | reverse complement strand
CCTGCTCGAGCGGGCGCAGCAAGCGGGCAGGCGGGATGATGCGGGTGGGGCGGCATCACGGAAGAGCCCAATCAACGAGCCCCCGCAGCCACTCGATGCATAAAACCAGAGGCTTTTTCTTGGCGGGCCTTTGATCAACCCGCACCCGGGGGCGCTACCCGCATCCGGGCCGCGCCGCTGGCGTACACCGTGAAAGCCCTGCGGGTCAGGGCACCTTGGCAGCGACCCAGGGTTCGGTGCTGGTCAGGCTGTTCAGGAAGGCGACGATCTTGTCGATCTCGGCCTCGCTCAAGTTGCGCGGCTGCAGCACGGGCGACCGGTTGGGGTCCGGCTTGCCGCCACTGGCCATGTAGCGAACGGCTTCCTTCAGGGTGGCCGTTTGTCCGTCATGAAAGTACGGCGCACCCAGCGCCACCGAACGCAGCGATGGCGTCTTGAAGGCGCCACGGTCGGTTTCGTTCTTGGTCACGTTGAAGCGGCCTGGGTCGGGCTTGTCCTTGCCGTGTTCCAGGCCGATGTTGAAGAACGTGCTGTTGCCATAAAAGGGCGGCGCATGGCAGGCTGTGCAACCGCCTTTGCCCGAAAAGAGCTGCCAGCCGGCGACGGCATCTCTCGACACTGCCGCCCCGTCGCCCCGTTCGTAGCGGTCCCAGGGCGAGATGTCGCTGTTTTTGGTGCGCAGGTAGGCGGTGAGCGACTTGACGATGTTGTCCGGGCTGGCTGAAGCGCCGTACACCGCCTGAAACTGACTGGCATAAGCCGGCACGGCGTTGATGCGCGCAGCGGCCACTGCAGGGTCGACGCTCATCTGGTTGCGCCAAGCCGCCAACGTCTGCGCTTCCAGGGTGGCCGCGCGCCCGTCCCAGTACCAGGTGCTCTGGTGGCCCACGTTGTACAGAGACGGCGTGTGGCGGCTGTTGAGGTCGCCGTTGTCGCGTTTGGACACCACGGTGGCGTCGGTCCAGCCCAGTTCGCGGTAGTGGCAACTCTGGCAGTTGTTGTTGCCGCTGCCCGAGAGGCGCTTGTCCAAAAAGAGTTGCGCGCCCAACGCTACCTTGGCCGGCGACGTGGGGTTGTCGGCCGGATGCTGGATGGAAGGTAAAGCCGACATACGGCCCACGGCCGGTGTCTCAGCCGGTGGACTGACGCACGCCACCAGACCAGCGCAGAGCAGTATGAAAACAAGCCAAAGACAGCGCACAGCACACTCCAGTCAAAGTGCGCAGAGAACTGCCCCGCCACTGCCAGAGTTGTGCACCCTGCCGCTGTGCATGTCAACCGCGCTATCCCGCACCGAGCCGCACCGCGCCGCACGGTTCCGAGCGTGTGCACTTCCAATTTTCTGCGCCTCCCCAACACCCCGCTGGCCCTGTGTTGCGGCATGCAGTGCCTTGACGGCCTGCTGCCCGCCACGATTGGTGCTCATGCTCAGGCAGCTCACTGCATGCTGAAGTCCATCACGACGATGCCGGGGGCGCGCTGTCGGTATCCGACGCTGACACGGTGGCCACTGTGCGACGCAAGCGCATCGCCAAGCCTATGCGGTCGAGCTCGGCATCGCTGAGCAGTCGCTGGGCCATCGGCAGCAGTTCAGACTCTTCGCGCGCAATGTGCTGCTCATAGCGCTGTGCAAAGCGGTCCACGTCTTCCTGTGCAAGCAGCACCGCCTGGCCCGCCGCCACCTGCGTGAGCACGGCGCACAATGCCTGCCAGCGTGCTTCGAGTTCACGATGCTCGACCGTGAGTGTGCCCGTGAGCTCACGCACACAGACCGCATCAGAACCTGCCATTGATTCGATCAGCGCCGGGAAGAGATCGCGTTCCTCGTCATCATGGTGGTGCCTGGCCGCGGTGTCGAAATAGCGCATCACCGCCGAGGCGGCTTGGCGCGCCGACTGGTCCGAGCCATGCGCTGCCATGTACGGCACCAGACGCAGCAGCGTCGAACACTGATCTTGCACCCGCAGGTGGCAGGCTGCAAGCATCTCCAGCGGCACCTCGAATCCGACGCTGGGGGCTGAATGACCCGGGAACGTGATGGTCATGGGGGGTTTCTCCTCGTCGTCAGCCGCACAGGCGCCTGGGCTGGCTGCTGGTTTCGGGTGGAAGTCGGCATCGCCACGGCCACTGTGCGCTTGCCGCGTGCCGCAGGGCCTGCTGCAGGGCTGTGTGCAAGGCTGTCTGCAAGGCTGTCGGCACCTGCAAGCCCCGAGGTCAGGTCGGCCAGCGTGGCGCCGTCCAGCGCCTGGAAGTACCCGCGCAGGGCGGCGTCGAACAAGTGCTTCAGCCGGCAGTCCGGCGTCAGGGTGCAGACATTGGTGCTGGCATCGAAACATTCGACGAGCCGGAAATCGGTTTCTGAGGCACGCACCACGTCGCCGATGCGGATGCTCGCGGGCTCCTTCGCCAACCGAAGACCGCCGCCGCGGCCGCGGGTGGTCTCGATCAGGCCCTGACGCGCCAGGTCGTTCACAACCTTCATCAGGTGGCCTTTCGACAGGCCGTGTTGCTCGGCCAACTCGTTGATCGTGACCAGGCGCTGCCGGTGCCGCGCGCAGTACATCAGCACGCGCAAGGTGTAGTCGGTGTATTCAGAAAGCCGCATGCGATGCCCTAAAGATGAATGAAGTGTATTGCTTTTAACCGCGGTCATCCTTAAGATGCACCAAGTTTCGATGTTTATCCATTCCTGCGTGTTGCGTCGATCCGCAACCTCTTCCAGACCATGACGATTGCCATGCCACCGCTGCAGGCCAAACCGCCGACCCCCATGCCATCGCCTCCGAGCTGGCCGCTGTGGCGGCTCGGCTTCCGTCCTTTCTACCTCGGTGCGGCCGCCTACGGCATGCTGGCCGTGCCGCTGTGGGTCGCGATGCTGCTCGGTCAGGTGTCCTTGAACCTGACCCTGGCGCCGCTGCTCTGGCACGCGCACGAAATGCTGTTCGGTTTCGCTGTTGCAGTCATCGTGGGCTTTCTGCTCACCGCGGGCCAGGCCTGGACCGGCCTGGCGACGCCGCGCGGCGCGGTGCTGGCCGCACTGGCCGGGCTCTGGCTGGCTGCCCGGCTGGCCGTCGTGTTCGCGCCCTATGCCGTCTATGCCGCGCTGGACCTGCTGCTGCTGCCGCTGGTGGCGGCCATCCTCATCACCGTGCTGCTGCGCGCCGGCAACCGGCGCAACCTGCCGCTCGGCGGCATCCTCTTGCTGCTGACCGCGGCCAACGCGGCGTTTCACGCGGCCGTGCTGGGCGTCATCGACATCGCTGCGGTGCGCGCGCTGCATGCCGGGCTGGCGCTGGTGGTGATGATCGAGTGCGTGATCGCCGGGCGTGTGATTCCGGCCTTCACGATGTCGGCACTGCCCGGCGTGAAACTGCAGGCACCGCGGGTGCTGGAACAGGCCACATTGGCCACCACGGCACTGGGCCTGGCGCTGTGGGTGCTGGCACCACCGAACGCCTTCACCGCCGCGGTGCTGGGTGCCGCGGCCCTGCTGCACGCCCAGCGGCTGTGGCGCTGGCAGCCGCTGCGTACACGCGCGCGTCCCATCCTCTGGGTGCTGCACGCGGCCTATGCCTGGCTGCCGATCGGCCTGGTGCTGCTGGCGCTGTCGCAGCTTGGTGCGGTGGCTGTGTCGGCCGGCATCCACGCGCTGGCGGTGGGCGCCACCGGCGGTCTCATCATTGGCATGATCACCCGCACCGCACGCGGTCACACCGGCCGGCCCTTGCGGGTGTCGCGGCTGGAAGTGGCTGCCTACCTGCTGGTGGCCGGCGCCGCGGTGGCCCGGGTGCTGCTGCCGCTGCTGGCACCCCAGCAGCTTGTCATCTGGTTGCTGGCCGCTGCCACGGCCTGGGGCCTTGCTTTTGGCCTCTATCTGCTTGTTTTTGCGCCTTGGCTGACGACGACGCGTGTCGACGGCAAGGACGGCTGAGAGCCTGGCTCACTTCGGCGCCGCCGTAGCAGCGTGCGGCGCACACCCTGTCACCCCCACTCACAGTTGAAAGTTACCCTCACCATGTCCACCCTCGCCACAGAAACCCCCTTGGCCATCGACCTGCGCACGATTGCGCCGCGCGAACGGCATGCGCTGGTCTTCGGCCGCTTCGACGCCCTGCAAGCGGGGCAGGCCATGCAACTGGTCAACGACCACGACCCTTTGCCGCTGCGGTTCCAGCTCGACGACAGAGCCGCCGGTCAATTCAAGTGGGCGCCGCTGGAGTCGGGCCCTGCGGTCTGGCGGGTGCAGATCACCCGCGTGGGTGTCAAGCCCGTCGCGGTGGGCACCGACTCTTGCTGCTCCGGCGGCGCGTGCTGCGGCTGATCGATGGTGGACCGGGCCATCACCTTGCCAGCCTGGACCTGAGGACCCGACCCCATCGTGACCCAAAAACCACCGAAACACCCGGACATCGCCATTCGGCCGGCCGCCATCATGGGCGAACCTGATGACGGCGCGCAGTTCGTCTCGGTGTACCAGAAGCAGCCCGACATCTACCCGCGGGCGGTGAAGGGCTGGTTTGCCACCTCGCGCTGGACCTTCGTCTGGCTGACGCAGTTGCTGTTCTACGGCATGCCCTGGTTGCGCTGGGACGGCCGCCAGGCCTTGCTCTTCGACCTGGAGGCGCAACGTTTCTACATCCTGGGCCTGGTGCTTTATCCGCAGGACCTGATCTTCCTGGCCGCCCTGCTTGTGCTGTCTGCACTGGCGCTGTTTTTCTTCACCGCGGTGGCCGGGCGGCTGTGGTGCGGCTACACCTGCCCGCAAACCGTGTACACCGAGATCTTCATGTGGGTCGAACGCCAGTGCGAAGGCGACCGCATCAACCGCATGCGCCTGGACCAGGCGCCGTGGTCGGTGCAGAAGGTGGCCCGCAAAGGTGCGACGCAAGTTGCCTGGGTGGCCATCGGGCTGTTCACGGGCTTCAGCTTTGTCGGCTACTTCACGCCGATCCGCGAACTGAGCCTCGCGGTACTGACCTTTACGGTGACGCCCTGGAACACGTTCTGGGTTCTGTTCTACGGCGCCGCCACCTACGGCAACGCGGGTTACCTGCGTGAACAGATGTGCAAGTACATGTGCCCCTACGCCCGCTTCCAGAGCGCGTTGATCGACAAGGACTCACTGGTCATCACCTACGACAGTGCACGCGGCGACCCGCGCGGTTCACGCTCGCGCAAGGCCAGTGCCGCGGCCCAGGGGCTGGGCGACTGCATCGACTGCACGCTGTGCGTTCAGGTCTGCCCCACCGGCATCGACATCCGGGATGGCCTGCAGAACGAGTGCATCGGCTGCGCAGCCTGCATCGATGTCTGCAACGACGTGATGGACAAGATGAACTACCCCAAAGGCCTGATCCGCTACTCCACCGAAAACGGCGTGGTCCATGGCTGGTCGAAGCTGCAGATGTTCAAACGCGCGCTGCGCCCCCGTGTGCTGATCTATGGCGGTCTGCTGTCGGCCGCCAGCGTGGCCTTTGCCGCGAGCGTGGTGCTGCGCAGCCCTTTCCAAGTTGACGTGATAAAAGACCGCGGCGCGCTGGCCCGGGTCGTCGAGGACGGTGCCATCGAGAACGTGTACCGCCTGCAGATCATGAACCGCACCGAGCTGCCACAGACCTACCGCATCAGCGCCCAAGGCATCGTGGGCCTGCAGGTGCAGGCCACCGAGGTGAGTGCACTACCGGCAGGCATCGGCTCGGTGGTTGTCGCTCTCCGATTGCCCTTCAGCGCAGCCCAACCCCTGCTTGGGCAGTCAGCGCCCTTGCACTTCGAGGTGACCTTGCTCGGCGGCGCGCCCGCCGTGCAGCGCGAGAAATCGACGTTCTTCGTGCCACACTGAGTGGCAGCGCCGTCTTGGGAACATTCCCCCGCGACAGGAAATGGCTTTCGAGATCCTCGGTCGTCACTTTCACGCCGGCCTGGACCAACGCATCCGACAGCTCGGGCCAGATGTCGTCGTGGCG
>JANNMQ010000883.1:0-2306 GCA_031398045.1 Rubrivivax sp. | reverse complement strand
GGTGGCCGCATCGAAGCCGGCGTGTTGACACTCACCGGCACCACCGCCGTCAACGGCGGCATGCTGGAACTGCTGGCCAGCGGCGCGCGGCGGGCCAGCACCCCTTCGGCTGATGTCAACCCCAACTGGATCAACAAGCTGGCACTGGGCTTGCCGGTGGCGCCGGCCGCTGCGGTGGTGCAGCAAACGGGCGGCAGCCTGAATGTCGCCGCCGGCGCGCAGTTGCAGGTGCAGGCCACGCAAGGCGGTTCGGTGCTGCTGACCAGCAACAACAACCAGTTTGTGGGCAGCTTGCAGGTGCTGGCGGGCACCAACTTTGGCACACCCTGGGCCGACAACGCGCAGACCACCGCGGTGCAAAGCCTGGTGCAGGTGCATGCGGGCACGCTGAATGTGGGCGGCCGCGGCATCGAAGCTGACGTGGTGTCGCTGCGCGCCACCACGCTGGCCACCCCGGCAGCACTTGCGGCGCCGGCAGCACCAGGCGCGGCCCCGCTGCTGCCCACCATCGTGGCAAGGCTGCCTTACGACAACAGCGTGGGCACCGCACAGTCGCTGCCTGCACTGACGCTGTGGCTGAACGACGAGGCCTTTGCGCTCACCAACCCCTTCGGTGCCAACAAGGGCGGCGAGGTGCACATTGATGTGGGCAGCCGCGCTTTTGGCGCCGGCCGCAGCCTGGCGCTGGACGCCGGCTACATGAATGTGCTGCCACGCGCCCGCGGCCAAGGCAGCACCGCGGTGCAACTGTCCGGGCCGCAGGTCAGTGCCAATGGCTACCGTTTTTACTTTGACGGTGCCGGTGTGCAGGGCGAGATACCGGTTTTCTACAACGGCGTGCTGCCGGTGACGCCGCAGGTGGAAAGCTCCATCGCGGCCACCGTCGCGGTGTCTGAAGGCGCGCGCCGTGAACGGTTTGAAGAAGCCGTGCGCACTGAAAACGTGGCCGTGCGCTTGCGCGCCGGCGTGATCGCTGAAGTGGGCCCGGGCCGCCCGGCCACCCAAGGCACGATGGGCGCCCAGCTGCCGCAAAACTGTCCGCCGGCCACCGGCTCACTGCGTTGTGAGATACCGACAAGATGAAAATGCCCTGCCGCCTGCCTTTCCGCCTGCCTTTCCGCTTGCTTCTCCGCCTGCCTGTCCGCCTGCATGCCCTCAAGTAGTCAGCAACCACCGGCGCTCGCCGACGCCCAACGCCGCCAGTGGTTGCAAAGCGCAGCCGCTGCTGCCTGGGCCTGGACATGGGCCTGGCCGGTGGCCGGCCTGGCACAAACCGCGGCCGTGGTTTCTGGCGACGTTGAGGAAGGCGAAGAACCGCCGCGTCTGGCGCTGCTGCTGGGCAACCGCGACTACCCGGGCGGCGAGGACCTGCCGCCGATCCACAAAAACGTGCGTGACCTGGCGCAAGCCTTGAAGGCGCGTGGCTTCACGGTCAGCGAAGGGCTGGACCTGTCACTGGACCAGGCGCGCCAGGCGATGGCCGCTTTTGCGGCCCAGGTGCGCGCCGCGCCGCCCCAGGCCACGGCGCTTTTCTATTTCTCGGGCCACGGGGCGCAGGTGGACGCAGAAAACCTGCTGGTTTCGGCCCGCCTGAGCCCCAAATCGCGTGCCGATGTGCTAGCGCGCAGCAGCATGGCCTTCAGCGCCGACGTGGTGGGCCAGCTGCCGCAGCGCCCCAGCGGGCTGACGATTGCCGTTATCGACGCCTGCCGCACATCACTGCGCGAGGTGGCACGTGGCGAGGGCCTGAACCAGGTGGAAGCGCCGGCCGGCGCGCTGATCGCTTTTGCCACCGGCGCCGGGCGCCCGGCCATTGCCCCGGCCGACGACACCCGCAACACTTTCTACACCGCTTCGCTGGTGAAGCTGCTGGCCGAATCGTCGGGCGAGATTTCTTTTTCCGACCTCTTCAGACTGGTCAAGCTGGACGTGCAGCAAACCATGCTGAACCACCCGGTGGCCTTGCTGCGGCAGTTTGCGCAGTTTCCGTTCATCGCAGAAAACACCCAGGTCAGCCGGCGCCTGGCGCCGCGCCTATCGGCCACGGTGGCGGCGGTGGCCCATGCCGCCGCCGCGCCCGGTGCAGCGCGGGTGGTGCCGCCCCGTTTTGCCGACCGCAGCGAGTCCGATGACTGGGCGCTGGTGCAAGCCGCCGTGTGGCCGGCTGATGTGGTGCGTGCAGCGGCCGGTTTCCTGGAACGTCACCCCAAAAGCCAACTGGCGGGCAGTGCGCTGGTGGCGCGCGAAGGCGCGCTGGAGGCGGCACAGATTCTGTCGCGCAGCGACGTGCGCCTGTTCCGCAGTGC
>JANNMQ010000879.1:0-4437 GCA_031398045.1 Rubrivivax sp. | reverse complement strand
CCAGCTACAGCGCAAGGTACGACGCGTCCAGCTGGAGCGGCGACTTGTCTGCCGCCACCGCCACCTTCAATGCCACGACCCAACAACCCGAACTTGTGGTGGCCTGGAATTTCAGCGCCAAGCTTATGGGCCAGGCTGCAGGCACCGCCTGGAACACCGAGCGGCGCATCATCACCTGGAACCCGGTCAGCAAAACGGGTGTTCCCTTCCGCTTCGCCAGCCTTTCGGACGCACAAAAATCAGCGCTCGATACCGCCTACCGCGCCACGGCCGACGCTCAGGACTACCTGAACTACCTGCGCGGCGAAAAGAAGCACGAAGTGGGCTCTTCGGAAGTGGGCTCGGCCAAGGCCTACCGCACACGTCCGCACCCGCTGGGCGACATCGTCGGCTCCAAGCCCCGTGTGGTGGGCAAACCCATGACGCCGCTGTCGTCATCGTCCAATCCCGGCTACAGTGATTTCCAGAACACCTGGAAAAACCGCAAGACCATGGTCTACGTCGGCAGCAACGGCGGCATGCTGCACGCGGTGGACGGCACGTTGGGCGAGGTCAATTCCGGCAAAGAGGTGTTTGCTTATGTGCCCGGTGCGGTGTACGAGGGGCCCTCGGGATCGCCTCAAACCAGTGGCCTGGCCTCCAGGGGCAACCCCGACTTTGTGCACCGTTACCTCGTCGACGCGACCCCTGCCACCTTCGATGTTGATTTTGGGCCCGTGGGTGGAACCAGCCCGAATTGGCGCACCCTGTTGGTGGCAGGACTGGGCAAAGGTGGGCGTCCTTACTACGCGCTGGACATCACCGACCCCGACAGCATCAACGTCAACACCGGAGCGTCCACACCCGAAGCCACGGTGGCCACCCGTGTGCTGTGGGAATTCAGCCACCCCAAACTGGGCCTGACTTACGGTGAGCCCACGGCTGTAAAAACCAAGAAGTACGGCTGGGTGTTGATCTTCGGCTCGGGCTACAACAACAGCGACGGCGTGGGCTACTTCTTTGTCGTCAACCCGCGCAATGGCGCGCTGCTGGAAGAACCCATCAGCACCGGCGCGGGCACGGCCACCGACCAGGCCGGGCTGGCCCATGTGCAGGCCTTTGTACTGGACCGCACCGACTACACCGCCGACAGCGTCTACGCGGGTGATCTGCTGGGTAACCTGTGGCGCCTGGACTTGCGCGGCAGCCCCGCCAGCTATCCGGCCCCTGTAAAGCTGGCCACGCTGACCGACAGTGCCAACAACCCCCGCCCGGTCACATCGCGACCCACCGTCATCGTGCAGCCCGGCTCTCTGAAGCGCTGGGTCACCGTGGGTACGGGCCGCTTGTTAGACACCAGCGACGTGGCCGGTCCGCAGTCCCAGGCGCTGTACGCCATTCAGGATGGCAACGGCCTGAGCTTCAACGCCGTGGCGCCCACAGGCTTCAGCTTTCCCATCACGCCGGCAAAACTGCTGCAGCTGACCGACTTGACACAGACTGTGACTTTGAACACAGCCACTCAAATAGGCTGGTATGTCGACCTGGGCACGACGTCTGGGCAGGGCTGGCGCGTCATTACCGAGCCGTCGTCGTTTTACGGATCGGTGGAATTCACGACCACGCTGCCTGGTGGTGACGCCTGCAGCCCCAGCGGCAAGAGCCGCGTCTATTCCATCGATCTGGGCACCGGACAGAGTGACCTGGTGGCCGACAACGGCACCAACCCGATTGCCTACAACGACACCATCGAAGGCATGGCCACCGAGCAGCGTTCTTACGGTGTAGAAGATGACGGCAAGTTCAGGCGGGTACTGGTGGTCGGCGACAGCAAAGGCAAGACCAAGGGCGTCAAAACCAAACAGCCCGTGGCGCCGGGGCTGCGGCGACTGAACTGGCGCGAGTTGCCGCTGGCCAATTGAGCACCAGCGCCGCCTGCCGGCCAGTCAACCGAAGCTCAGCCGCAGCACTTCGGCATCGTCCAACGCAGCCGTTGTGACGTCCGCGGTGATGGCCACGGCAACTGCCACGGGTTCGCGCCAGCCCGGCTGCGCGTGGGCGCTGGCCAGTCGCCAGGGCGCGGTGCTTGAGCGAGCACCAAACCGTCACCGCGCGGGCGCCGCCAGCAGCTTCACCAGGCGGTACAGGTACTCGGTGCCCTGTTGGTAGGACTGGACTGCGAGGCGCTCGTCCTTGCCGTGGATGCGCACCGCGTCGCTGCCATCAAGCGCCATGCCCGAGTGGCCGTAGGTCGGGATGCCGGCGTTGCGCAAGTAGCTGCCGTCGGTGGCGCCGGTGGACATGGTCGGCACCACCGGTGCGCCGGGCCAGAACTCGGCGGCGAGCTGTTCGATCGGCGCCAGGATCTCGCGCGCAAGCGGCGAAGGCGCACTGGTCACCGGCTCGCTCGTCGGCGTGACGGTGATGCGTTCGTCGGCCAGCACACGCTGCAGCGTGCGCTGCACCTCGGGTATTGACTCTCCCGGCAGCACGCGGCAGTTGACGGTGGCGCGCGCGCGCTGTGGCAGCGCGTTGGCTGCGATGCCGCCTTCGAGCTGCGTCGCCACGCAGGTCGTGCGCAGTTGCGCGTTGGTGCCGGCGGTCAGGGCCGACAGGCGCGCCAGCGCTGCTGCATCGGCCTGGCCGGCGACGAGGGCGCGCATGTCGGCGCCCACCTGCGGCTCCTGCAGCGGGGCAATCTTCTCGAAGAAACCTCGGGTGGTCTCGTTCAACACCACCGGGAAATCAAAGCCACCCAGCCGCGCCAGGCCGGCACCCAGGCGGACGATGGCGTTGTCCTTCGACGGCTGCGAGCTGTGTCCGCCCGGACCGGTGGCCTCGAGCCGGTAGTTGATGTTGACCTTCTCGCTCGTCTGCAGGCCCACGCGTTGCGCGCGGCCGTCACGCAACGTGACACCGGCGCCTTCGTTGAGCGCAAATTCGGCGTCGATCAGCTCGCGGTGGTTTTTCAGCAGCCAGCGCATGCCCACCTCGTTGCGGTCGAGGATCTCCTCGTCGGCCTCGAGCACCAGGATGATGTCGCGCTCAGGGCGGAAGCCCTCTTGCCGCATGCGGATCAGGTTGGCGACGAAGGCTGCGGCCATCGACTTGTCATCGACGACGCCGCGGCCGTAGAAGTAGCCGTCTTTCTCGGTCAAGCGGAACGGGTCGCTCGACCAGTCGCCGGCTTCCACTACGTCCAGGTGCGCCAGCAGCAGCATCGGCCGGCGCGCGCCGCTGCCGCGCAGGCGCGCGACGAGGTTGCCTTTGCGCGGCGCCGGCGACAGCACCTGCACGTCACCTGGCGCAAACCCCGCCGCGGTCAGCCGCGCCGCCATCGCCTGCGCCGCTTGCAGACTGTCGCCGGTGGCGGTGACGGTGTTGATCTCGACCAACTCCTGCAGGATCTGCCGTGCCCGCAGCGTGTGGGCATCGGCCGACTGCGCCGCCACCGGTGACAGCTGCAGACCGAGTGCGCCCAGCAGCGCCATAGCCTGCAGAGAGCGCCGCAAAACCGTTCCGCCGAGCGACCCAGGTGCGGCGGCATCTGGGGAGGTGAAAGTCGAACCCTTCGACGGCGCGCTGTGCATCTTCATCATGGCCATGATGTCTGCCCTCCAGAGCCGGTTTTGGCTGCGCCTGAGCATATCGGATGAGGCCCCGGCTGGGCTTGTCGGCCCAGCAACCTGGCGGCCTGCAGGCAGGGATGGCGCGGTTCACCTGAAGTGGCTTCACCCGCGGCGGGTACGCCCAGGCGATGCACCTGGCCGGGCGTCACGGCGCGGTGTCGTCAGCCGTGGGCACCGGCCTGGCAAAGTGCGGCCGTCTTCAACGCAGCACAGCACCAACTGAAGCGTCAACTGCGGCGTCAACTGCGGCGTCTTTGCCCGCCTGCTCGGCCTGCTGCGCCTGCAAGTCTGCGTGGTAGCTGCTGCGCACCATGGCACCCACGGCCGCATGGGCAAAACCCATCGTGGCGGCTTCGCGTTCAAACATCTTGAACGTGTCGGGATGCACATAACGCCGCACCGGCAGGTGGTGGCCGCTGGGCGCCAGATACTGGCCGATCGTCAAACGGTCGATGTCGTGGGCCCGCATGTCGCGCATCACGTCCAGGATTTCTTCGTCGGTTTCGCCCAAGCCCACCATCAGGCCACTCTTGGTGGGCACACCGGGCACTTCTTGCTTGAAGCGCTGCAGCAGCGTCAGGCTGAACTGGTAGTCAGAACCCGGCCGTGCTTCTTTGTACAGGCGCGGGATGGTTTCCAGGTTGTGGTTCATCACATCGGGCGGCGCGGCTTTCAGGATGTCGAGTGCGCGGTCCATGCGGCCGCGGAAGTCGGGCACCAGGATCTCGATCTGTGTGTGCGGAGACAAAGCGCGCGTCTGGCGGATGCAGTCGACAAAATGCGCAGCACCGCCGTCACGCAGGTCGTCACGGTCCACGCTGGTGATCAC
>JANNMQ010000854.1:0-1943 GCA_031398045.1 Rubrivivax sp. | reverse complement strand
ACGTTTGTCCAGCGAAGTGGCCAGCCGCTGCAGTGCGCTGCTGGCCTGGGTCAACTCAGCCAGCACCTGCTTGATTTCGGGCCCGGCCACCAAATGGCGCGCCGCTGCCAACGTGGCGCTGAGGTCTTGCGACATGCGGTCTACATCAACCCGGTCCAGCTGTTCCTGCAGGCTTTGGAAGCGCGTCAGCGAGGTCGGTATCTCCACCAGGCCGTCGCTGCGTGCGGCAGCTGCGGTGCGGCCCGCTGCCACCTGAGCGGCCTGCGCGACCTGCGCTGCACGCGCCGCAGCGCGCAAATCCAGATCTATGTACAACTGACCCGTTAGCAAACTCTGTGTCGCCAACTGCGCCGACAGGCCCTGCTGCACCAGCGTGACCAGCGCGCCCGCGGTGCCGCTTGCAGTCCCGCCAGCGTCGCTGCCCAGAACCGCCTTCAACTGCGCGCGGTCGAGCTCGGCCACCACCGGCACCGCAAAGCGGCCGTTCACTTGCGTCACGCCGATGGAGCGCACGGTGCCCAGCCGCACGCCGCGAAAAACCACCGGCGCCCCGACCTGCAAGCCGTAGACCGAGCCGCTGAAATGCATCACCGCGCGGTCACCGGCCTTGAACACCTGCACCCCCAGCACGGCCACGATGGCGGCTGCCAACAAGGCGGCGCCCAGCACCGCAAACAAACCGATGCGCAGGGCATTCGGGCGCGCGATCATGCCGGCTCCTGCAGCATGGGCGGGCCGGCTTGCGGGCGGGGTTGCAGCGGGGTTTGCAAGCGCGTGCCGGGCAGGTCGCGGCGGCCGCGGCGCAGAAAGTCCAGCACCCGCTGCGGTCCGTGTTGCAGCAAGGCCTGCGGGGTGTCCAAGGCGGTCATGGTGTGTTCGGTTTCGTCCAGAAAAAGCAGCCTGTCGGCGACAGCCAGCGCGCTGTCGATGTCGTGGGTGACCATCACCACCGTGGTCTGCAACTCATCACGCAGCTGCAGCACCAGCGCGTCCAGTTTGGCCGCGTTCAGCGGGTCCAGCCCCGAGCCCGGCTCGTCCAGAAACAAGAGCGGCGGGTCGAGCGCCAACGCGCGGGCCAGCGCTGCGCGTTTGCGCATGCCGCCGCTCAGCTCGGCCGGCATGAGCCCGAACGCATCACCCAGGCCCACCAGTGCCAGCTTGTGGCGCGCCCGCCGCTCACATTCAGCGCGGCGGTGGCCGCTGAACATCTGCATCGGCAGCATGACGTTTTCGCCCACGCTCATGGCGCTCCACAACGCGCCGGCCTGGAACATCACACCAAAGCGGCGCCGCAGCTGCTGCTGTTCGGTGTCGGTGCCGGCATACAGGTCCTGGCCTTCGATCAAGACCCGGCCCACTGCCGGCGCCTGCAAACCGAACATGTAGCGCAGCAGCGAACTCTTGCCACTGCCGCTGGCTCCCAGCATGACAAAAACCTCGCGCGCGTGAATGTCAAAACTGATGTCGTGCAGCACCACCTGCTGGCCATGCGACACGGTCAGGCCCTGCACCTGCACCACCGGAGCCGGCGTTGTGTTCACCAACCCAGACTCTGAAAGACGATGGTGGTGCCGGCGGCGGCGCTGATGATCCACACCAGCCCTTTAACAACGCCGGCGGTGGTGGCCTGGCCCACCGCTTGTGCGTTACGCCCGGCATGCAGGCCTTCGCGGCAGCCGGCCAGCGACAACAAAGCAGCGTACAGCGTGCCCTTGAAAAGACCGATCCAGACATGGCTCCAGGTCAGCGCCTGCACCGCGCGGTGCAGGTACTCGGCGGCCGACACCCCGTAAACCATCGTGGCCGGAATCAACCCGGCCAGCACGCAAATAATCAGTGACACCCCGGCAATGATGGCAATATCCCCCGGGACCACGAGGGCCGGCAGCTTCGAGAAGCCATACACCGACGCCGGAAACAGCTCAAAGCCGGTGTGTTGCCGC
>JANNMQ010000842.1:0-3968 GCA_031398045.1 Rubrivivax sp. | reverse complement strand
GGAACGGCCGGAACGTGCGCCCATCCAGCCGCCCCTTGTCGACCCTTTCTGTTCAGATCGACCAGACCGATGGAGAACCTATGAACATCCAATCAACAAAGCGTGTCGGGCTCTTGCTGTGCGTGCCCGGTCTGCTGTGCTTGCCTGGTGCAGCCACGGCAGCCACCCCGGCGGAGATCATGAGCGCCTATGCGGCCAAGGCGGCATCGCCCCCTTCGGCCGAGCGTGGCGAGAAGCTCTTCACCAGCAAGAACAAGGGTGGCCCGTTCGAGAGTTGCACCGATTGCCACACCGCCGTGCCCACGCGATTGGGGCGCGACCAGTTGGCCGAGAAGTCGATGCCGGCATTGGCGCCTGCGGCGAATGCCAAACGGCTGACCGACGCCAACCGTGTCGAAGCGGCTTTTCGCATGAACTGCAAGGACGTGCTGAGCCGCGAATGCACCGCGCAGGAGAAAGCAGACATCATGAGCTGGCTGATTGGCCTGAAGCCCTGAGCGTTCGTTCAGGGACAGGCCCAAGCAGATCGCCGCAGGGCCTTTGTGGCCCTGCCCTTGCCGTCAGAACCGGTAGCGCAGCGCGACCGAAACCACGTTCACCCGGTAGTGGGGCGCCTGCTGGCCGAAGCTGAGCAGGTTGAACAGCGTCGCCGGCATCAGGCTGTTCTGCTGCCAGTCCTGCGAGCGGTAGCTCTCGTGCAGGGCCTGCCCGGTGATGCTGAGCTTGTCGCTGAGCTTGTAGCTGGCACGCAGCTTGATGCTGTCCATGTCGGTGCTGGCTTGTGGAAACGGGCTCTCGTTGACGACGGTTTCCACGCTGAGGTCGGTGCGCGAACGCGAACGGCTGAAGTCCAGCGCCACGTCCAGCTTGTCTACGATCACAACGTGGCGCAGGCCCAGGCCCAGCAGGTCGAAGCGATCCTTGTGGCGCGCCGTCCAGTCGGCTGCTGCCACCGCCTGGCTGCCGGCCTGCCGCGACTGCAGTGCATCGGCGTGGCCATAAACGGTGACGCTGGTGCGCTCCGACAGCGCTGCCGAGGCATCGGCGCCGAGTGCCACGCTGCGCCCACGTTGCAGCCCGATCGCCGACTGTCGGTACTCGTCTTCGCCGTACTCTGCGTTCAGCCCTAACGACACACCTTCGTTGACGGCCCAGTCGGCCCGCACGGCAGCCGTGCTGCGCAGACGCGCCGCCAGGTTGTACTTGCGCAGCAACGGGTTCTCGGGCATGCCGAACCAGGTGCTGGTGCCGTAGGTGGAGTGGTCACGATCGGCCTGTGCCAGTTTGAAGGCCAGGCTCAGGCTGCTGGTGGGCTGCACCGTCGCGCGCGCCCACACGGTCGTTTCGCGCGTCGTCACGACCTCGGTGTAGCTGCGCTCCCGGTTGTCGAAGTCGACACCGCCACTCATCCGCAGGCTGCCCGTGCCCCGCCAGTCGGCTTGCAGCTTGATGCGGTCCTGCCAGAAGCTGAACGGCGTGTTGCTGCGCGGTGCAGTGCCGACAAATATGTCGGAGGCGACCAGTTGATAGCTCTGGCTCTGCGTGCGGTTGTCGCGCACGTCGCGTGCGTAGCTGGCGCTCAAGCGCAGGCCGTCCAGCGGTGCCGCGGACAGCCTGACGCTGCCGTTGAAGAGGTCCACCTTGCCGTCCAACGACGACGCTGGCATCGTCGTTGGCGCAAGTGCCGTGTTCAGCGTCGGTGCCAGGTAGGCCTGGTTCTGCGTCAGGCGGCCAACCGCGAAATCGGCGCTCGCCTGCACGGTGGGTGTTATGCGGTAGGCCGCAGATCCGATGATCTGGTGCAGTTCGTTGTCGGGTGCAGTGGCGAACTGGCCGCGCCCGGCTCCCGGCACCACGGCGGTGAAGGGGTTGTCCCAGGTCAGCGACGACGAACCATTGCGGAACTGGGACAGCTGGTAGGCGATGGAGGCCTGCCAAACCTGGGTGCCGTAGGACGTGGCCACCTCGAACTGGTCGGTCACGTGGTCCACGGCTGCCGGCAGCTGGGCTGCGGTGGACAGGAACGACGCGGTCAGCGGCCGCGTGCCGTCGCGTTCGTCATGGCGCAAGCTGACGCGCAGCGTCAGCCGATCGATGCCCAGCCATGACCCGGCGAGGTCGAAACGCTTGACGGCCAGCGCAAGATCGACAGGCCCCAGCCTGGAGGCCAGTGGCATCGTGCCGGTGCTGGCCGAGGCAAAGCCTGCGGGCAGCGTCAGCGTGTCACTGCCCGCACCCAGGAAGGGCGTCTGCGCGCCGTCGCCGAAGTGTCGTGGCAGTTCGTCGTAGCGCAACTGCAGTGCGTAGAGGCCCTCGCGTCCGCCACGCGCCCACAGGCTTCTTGTATCGAGGCCCAGGTCGGCGGCGCGCAGGTCGGCATAGGTGCCGTCGGTCCCGCGCAGGGTGGCTTCACCGCCCAGCACGGCGTAAGCACCTCTGCGCTGCAGGCCGCTGTAGTCGCCGAATTTCGCTGATCTGTCGGAGACGCTGCCGATGCCGACTTCAACCGTGCCCGTGGCGCCCTTGGGGTAGGGGCAGGACTCGCAGGCCCAGGCGCTGATGTCGACCCCGGCCGTGGTCGCGGCCAAAGCGGCGGATACAGCGGCGGTGGACAACACGCCCAGCGCTGCCAGCAGAAACAAGGGGCTGTGGATCTTCATGTTCGCATCCGTTCTATGGTGCTGCACCGAGGGGCACGCGGGCTGGGCTGGATTGGGAATGCGGCCGCTCAGCGCATCAGCTTGGCACCCGAGGGGTGGTTGGATCCGTGCACCTGCGTGTGGCAGTTGCTGCAGCTGCCGGCCACCAGGAAGATTGCGCCGCCGGTGGTGCCGCCCGGCAGGCCGTTGGACGTGCGTGCCACCGATGGGTGGCCCGACGGGCTGTGGCACTGCTGGCACAACAGTGGCGGTGACTTGGTCAGCAGCGCCTGGAGCACCGAGCCGTGCGGGGTGTGGCACAGCGAACAGTCCTCAGCCACCGGGGCATGCTCCCACAGCAGCGGGCCACGTTTGTCGGCATGGCAGCTGAAGCAGGTCTGGTTCACGGTGGCCTTGGCCAGCATCCCGCGAGCAGAAGAGCCGTGCGGGCTGTGGCAGTCGCTGCAGGACATCTTGCCCTGCAACACCGGATGTGTGGACGGCTTGTGGAAATCGGCACGCTGGCCCTTGTGGCAACTCAGGCACCTGGGCGCCGACGTGATCGAGAACAAGCTCCCCGACATCGCCGACTTCTGCCGGACCTACCTGGGCGTGGACCCGGTGAAGGAGCCGATGCCGATCCAGCCCACCGCGCACTACGCCATGGGCGGCATCCCCACCGACATCTGGTGCCGCGCGGTGATCGACTCCGAGAACACGGTGCTCCCGGGGCTCTACGCCGCCGGCGAGTGCGCCTGCGTCTCGGTGCACGGCGCCAACCGGCTGGGGACCAACTCGCTGCTGGACCTGGTGGTCTTCGGGCGGCGCGGGGGGATCGACATGGCGCGCTTCTGCCGCGAGGCCGACCTGGCGCCGCTGCCGAAGGATCCCACGGCGCGGGTGGAGGAGCAGTTCGGGATGCTCCTGGCCAACACCAGGGGCGAGCCGGCGGCCACGCTGCGCGAGGAGATGCAGGACGTGATGCAGGACGAGGTCGGCATCTACCGCACCGGCGAGGGGATGACGAAGGCTCTGGACAAGGTGCGCGAGCTGCAGGCGCGCTTCAAGGACGTGGTGGTGATGGACCGCGGCCGGCAGTTCAACACCGACCTGCTGGAGGCGTGGGAGCTGGGGAACCTGCTGGACCTGGCGGAGGTGACCACGCTCTCGGCGCTCAACCGCACCGAGAGCCGCGGCGCGCACATGCGCGAGGACTACGAGAAGCGCGACGACGTCAACTGGCTGAAGCACACGCTGGTGACCAAGCAGGCCGACGGCTCGCTGGACATCTCGTACAAGCCGGTGGTGATCACCAAGTTCCAGCCCAAG
>JANNMQ010000832.1:0-2510 GCA_031398045.1 Rubrivivax sp. | reverse complement strand
AATCGCTTTGCCCAGGCCCAGCCGGACCCAGCCAGCCCCAGCAACAGGGTCCTGCGTTGGGGGCGTTGGACGCCGCGCAGGTTTCGCCCCCCGGCCTACTTCAGCGCAAAGCGCACGGCGCCGGCCGGATTGCCGGCGATGGTCACCAGGGCGACGACCTTGGTTCCTGGGCCCACCTTGAACGTGCCTGTGGCTTCCAGCCTGTTGCCAGCCGGCTTCAGCTCGACTTCCTGCTTCTCGGTGCCGCTGAGCAGCGTGACCTTGGCGCTGGCCTTGGACACATCGGCCGCCTTGCCGTGGTCGTGCAGGTAGAGGTGGATCGTCGTCGGCTTGGCCACCAGCTCGTAGTCCATGATCTTGGTGGCGACCACGATGCCGCCGTGCATCGGCTTGTGGTCATCACCGGCGTGGTGATGGTCGCCGGCGGCAAAGGCCGAGCCGGCCAGAGCCAGAGCGATCGAGGCCATCAGGGTTTGGGTCTTCATGGGAATCCTTTCGGGGGTGGTTGATGTGAACAGGGGGGTGTTCAATGCGCCTCGGCGTCCTTGTCGTCCATCAGCGCTTCGGCCGGCTTGTGGCCGAAAAGCCAGAACATCGCGGGCGTGAGGAAGGTGTCGAGCAGGGTCGGCATGGCCGGCCAGCGCACGCAACTGCTGCTGAGCCGCTACCAGGCCGGCGTCGGCCTGATTGAGACCCGACTCGGCAGCCGCCACGGCGCCGTCGGCCTGATGCTGGTCTGCGCGGGCCAGATCACCGGCCTTCGTCCGCCGGGCCACATCGGCAGCGATGCGCCGGGTGTTGTCGAGCTGATCGCGGGCGTTGTCCGCCTCGATGCGGGCGCGCTGCCACTGCCACCACGCTTCGCGGACCGTGGCAGCAACGCGCAGCTGTGCAGCCGTGGCACGGCTCTCGACGGCTGCACTTTCGGCGTCGGCGAACGCTGCACGCCTGCTGCGCTCGCCGGGAAGCCACAGGGGCACAGCGACGCCGACCTCGAGTTCGCGCACGCCCACGTTCCGGTTCAGCCGGTCGGTCTTGTTCGAGACTTCGAGCGCCGCTGGTTCAGGGGTCCAGGACTGCGCGGCCTGCCGCTGCGCCCGTGCCGCGTCACGACGGGCCCGGAGGGCCAGGGCCTCCGGCTGGCGTGCCCAGGCGGCGTCGAACACCTGCCTCAGGCTCAGCGCGATCGCGCTTGCTTCGGTTGCCGCGGTCGCCGGTGCCGTCTGCGCCAGCGCAGGCCATGGGCAGGCGATGCACGCTGCCATCACCGTGGCACGCAGCTGGCGTGACTTGATTCGTGTTCTTCGGTCCATCCGATGCTCCGGTGTTGAAACAACCCCCACGAGATCGGCAAGCAGCGACCCATTGGTCGCGTCGTGCCCAGCAGCGCCACAAGCTGCGGCGCGCACTCAGGCGCGAACGGGCTTCAGAAAAGGAGGAGACCCGCCTCGCCGATCAGGCGAGGGGCAGCCACTGAGGGCGCTCGGGCCGGGCGGGCGCGTGTGCACTGCCCGTCTCGTCGAGGGTGGTGCTGGGCGGCGCCGTCGAAATCGACCCGGGCGGTTTGGCCGACAGCGTCAGCATGACGCTGCACTGGCCGTGGCAGTGGCCGCAGTCGAGATCCATCGCGCCCGAAGCCTTGTCGCCATCGTCATCCGCATCGGCCACCGGGTCCGCATGGGGGCCGACGTCAGCGTGGTGCGGGTGCTCGTGGTGATCGAAGTGGGCTGGTACCTTGGGTCTCGTGCTCGCAATACGATGCCACCGCCGCCCAGCTGAACTGGAGCGGAAGCATGGCAAGGAGAAAAATGGCGATGAAGCGACGCACGGGGAGAGTCTAGCGGCTACAGGGTTTTGCCCGGCATGGGCAAGGCAACCGGGCGGTGGGGTTTCACCACTTCGAGGCGCGGATGCGTGCGACGTTGCGGCTCGTTGCATGCCGGATGACGCGTTCGTACCGTCAGCGTTTGAGGCCTGCGAGCGCCGGCACCGGGCGCAATTCGATCCAGGCCTGCTGGAAGACCAAGCGCGCGGCACGGCCGAGGACGAAGGGCCGCAGGCGTCCAAGCTCAGCCCCTTCAACAGGGCCGCGCGCGCCCGCCAGGTCAGCGCCATGCCCAGCACCAGCAGCGAGATGCCGTAGTTGGCCGCGGCGCCGACAAAGTCCACGGCGTCGGCCAGCAGCGACACCGATCCGGCACGCAAACCGCCTGCAATTTCAATGGCGAACATGGCGGCGTTGATGACCAGCGCCGCCCACAGCACGCGGCGGTAGCGGGGCGACTGGGTCGCGGCAGGCGGGGCGCAGCCATGGTGGCCGCAGGAATCGCTCATTTGATACCTTCAGGTTCCAATGCCTGCATTGGAAAGCCTGAAGCCACTGTAGAGTCAAGCGGTGCTGTTCGAGTAACGAGGTCAAGGATGCAGGACATGAAGATCGGCGCGCTGGCCAAGGCCACACACACGCCTGTGGCGACGATCCGCCACTTCGAACAGTTGGCGCTGCTGCC
>JANNMQ010000751.1:0-2267 GCA_031398045.1 Rubrivivax sp. | reverse complement strand
CGCGCTCGGCGACGACCGCCCGATTGGCTCCCCTTCTGCTACTGCCCCCACAACCCCCGTCAAGCCCTAGGAGACTTCCATGAACTTCAACCTGTTCCCATCCAAAGGCAAGGTCAGCCAGGGCTTGCTGATTGGCTTGATTCTGGCTGTCGGCGCAGCAACCGGCGCCTATATCTTCATGGCCAAAAAATCACCCTCGAACGGGGATGGCCATGGCGCGCATGCGGCTGCAGAGAAAGACGAACACGGCCACAGCAAAGAAGAAGCCAATCACGGCAAAGCAGACCCAATGGCCAAAGCCAACCCAAACCCCAAAGCAGGTCCGAGCAAAGGCCCGCATGGTGGCCGCCTGTTTTCAAAAGACGGTTATGGCCTCGAAATGACCATTTTCGAAACCGGCACGGAGCCGCAATTTCGCATCTACACCTTCAAAGACGGCAAGCCGGTTGACCCGGCTCAAAGCCAGGTCAGCGTCACAGTTGAACGCTTGGGGCGCAAACCCCAGGTGTTCAAGTTCGCCAAGGAAGCAGACTATTTGAAGTCCGACGCGGTGGTTGAAGAACCGCACTCCTTCGCGGTGAAAATCGCCGCCCAGTCGGGTGGCAAATCCTACGATTTCGCCTATGAGCAGGCTGAAGCCCAGGTGACGATGAGCGACGCGCAGTTGAAGACCAACGGTGTCCAGGTAGCCGCCGCTGGGCCAGCGCGCATCAAGGTGTCGCTGCAATTGCAAGGGGAAGTGCACCTCAACGAAGACCGCACGGTTTACGTCGTGCCGCGCCTGGCGGGTTTGGTGGAATCGGTTTCAGCCAACGCCGGGGACCGCGTGCGGCGCGGCCAGGTGCTCGCGGTGTTGTCCAGCCAGGAGTTGGCGGGCCAGCGCAGCGATCTGCTGGCTGCGCAGAAACGCCTGGAGATGGCGCGCATCACCTTGCAACGCGAGAAAAAACTGTGGGAAGAAAAAATCTCCGCCCAGCAGGATTATTTGCAAGCGGGCGCCGCCGTGCAGGAAGCCGAAATCACCGAGCAGTCGCTGCGCCAGAAACTTGCTGCCTTGGGCAGTGTGGCCGCGCCCAGCGGCAACTTGACGCGGTATGAGATCCGCGCGCCGATTGATGGGGTGATCGCCGAAAAGAAGATTTCCGCCGGCCAGGTGGTCAAGGACGACGCCAACATTTTTGTCGTGGCCGACCTTTCCACGGTATGGGTGGAAGTCACGGTGCAGGCGAAAGACCTGAACGTGGTGAAGACGGGCCAGAAAGCCATCGTCAAGGCCACGTCGTTCGATGCCCAGGCGGAGGGCCGTGTGTCTTACTTGGGCGCATTGGTCGGCGAGCAGACGCGCGCCGCCAAGGCCCGCGTCGTGCTGCCCAACCCGAAGGGGCTGTGGCGCCCCGGTTTGCCGGTGACGGTTGAATTGACGACTGAAGAGGTTGAAGTCGCCCTGGCCGTGAGCGCCGACGCAGTACAGAGCCTGCGCGACTGGCGTGTCGTGTTTGGCCGGTACGGCGACAAATTCGAGGCGCGCCCGCTGGTGCTCGGGCGCACCGACGGCAAGATGGTTGAAGTGCTGGAAGGCCTGGAACCCGGTGAACGCTACGCCGCGCGCAACAGTTTCCTGGTCAAGGCAGACATCGGCAAAGCCGGTGCCAGCCACGACCACTGAGGAGAACGCCATGAAACAGATCACGGCCATCATCCAACCGAACATGCTCGAAGCGGTCGACCATGCCTTGCACGCATTGCCGCACTTCCCCGGCTTCACAACCTGGCGCGTGCGGGGCGAAAGCCGTGGCACTGGCGCCGGGCACGCGTGGCACCCAGCGGGCACCGACCTGGCGGGCCACGAAGATGTCGCACTGCTGATCGCCTGCGCCGACGACCTTGCGCCGGAAATCGTGCAGACGATCCGCAAAAGCGCCCGCACAGGCCGCCATGGCGACGGCCTGATCACCGTGCTGACCCTCGACGAGGTCGTGCGCATCCGCACTGACGAACACGGCGAAAACGCCGTTTAGCCCTGGATACAAAAAATGCTCAACAAGATTCTTCAATTCGCCGTTCAGCAGCGCTGGATGGTTCTGCTGCTCGCGCTGGGCATGGGGGCGCTGGGCGTCTTCAACTACCAGCGCCTGCCGATCGATGCCGTGCCTGACATCACCAACGTGCAGGTGCAGATCAACACCGAGGCGACGGGGTATTCGCCGCTCGAATCCGAGCAGCGCATCACCTACCCGGTGGAGACAGCGATGGCCGGGCTGCCCGAC
>JANNMQ010000713.1:0-3359 GCA_031398045.1 Rubrivivax sp. | reverse complement strand
CGCCAGGTGTCGGCGTTGCCCACCACCTTGTTCGGTGCACGCAGGTGCGCCAGCCAGAGCAGCATGTCGTCGACGGTGGAGACGATGCCGCCTTCGCCGCGCATCTCTTCGGTCATGAAGATGCCACGCCGCCAGGCGATGCTGCCAGCCGGCCCGGGACGTGCCACGTGCAGCGTGGCCATACCCGGCAGGATCTCCAGATCGCTCGGTACGCAGGCGGTGTCCTTCATGCCCAGCGGCGCGAAGACGCGCTCCTGCAGGAACTGCTCGAAGCTCATGCCGCTGACGCGGTCCACCACCACCGACAGCAGGTGGAAGCTGCCGTTGCAGTACAGCTGCGCCTCGCCCGGCGCGAAGTTGGCGCCGGTCTGTTGTACCTGCGCGGCAAAGGCCTTGCCCTTGGGCTGCGTGGTCATGCCGCCGCCGGTGGTCTCGATGTCCACATAACAGCGGTAGCCGCTGGTGTGGTTCATCAGCTGGCGCAGCGAGGGAAAGCCCAGCAGTTCGGGCAGCTCCGGCAGGTAGCGGTTCACCAGCGCGTCGGCATCCAGCTTTCCGTCTTCAGCCAGCAGCAGGATGGCCAGGCAGGTGAAGTGCTTGGTGACCGAGCCGATGCGCATGCGCGTGGCCGGCGTGTTAGCCACCGCGTGTTCGATGCTGGCCATGCCGAAGCCGCGGCGGTAGACCGTCTTGCCCTGCAAGGCGACGCCCACAGCCAGGCCGGGTGCGTCGCTGCGGTTGAGGCTGGCGAACAGGTCGTCCAGCGCGGCAACGCCGGTCTTGGCTGGGGGCGTGGGGGGCGCTGGCGGCGCTGCTGTCTTTCGATTCTTGGCGGTGGCCAAACGGCTCTCCTGAGGTGGTGGTGTGCGTGCGTTCAGCCGGCTTGGCGCACGAACTGCAAGTGCCGCGCCCTGCCGGAGCTGACGCGGAAGCGCTCGACCCGCGCGCTCGGCTGCTCCACCGTCATGGCGTGGAAGCCGGGCATCTGGGGGTCGAGCGCGGTCAGCCCGAAGGCGGCGTCCGAGTACGGCTGAATCACGAATGCGCGGCCCGTCAGCGTGCCATGGATGCGCAGCACGAGTTGTTCGCCTTCGAGGGCGATCTGCGCATCGGCGTTCAGGTCATGGCAGCGGTAGCGGCCCAGCAAGGACGGACTGGCATCCCCCAGCATGGGTGGGGTCGACGGCAGCCGCTTCAGCCGTTCGGCACGGCCGGTGTCAGTGACCACCAGTTCTTCGGGCGCGGCACCGTCGGGGCCCGCAGCCAGGTCGGCCACGCTGAACTCAATGGGGCCCAGGCCGGCCTCTTCCATCCGAAAGCCGATGACGTCGCCGCGGTCACGCAGGATCGGAAAGGGCGGTGTGTTCAGGAACGACAGGCCCAGCATGCCGCCGGCATCGCCAAAGCCATACAGCATGCCTGACTTGCCGTGGTAGCGGGCCCCGAACAAGTGCTTGAATGGTTCGCTCTTGGCCATAGCCACAGGCGTGCCCGTCAAGTGCTCACCCAGCAGCGCGTCGATGATGTCCCAGCCCAGCTGCACCGGGTTCACCATGGCGCCATTGGTCATGACGATGATGTCCAGGCCATGCGCCGGCACGGTGACCATCTGCGTGCCCACCCCGGTAAGACCACCGCCGTGGTGAATGACTTCGACGCCACGGTACAGGTGGCGGTTCAAGCCGCAGGCGTAGGGCGTGACCTGGCCGTTGTTGAGTGTGGCCACGGTGGTCATCTGCTGCCAGGTCGATGCGCTGCCGACCACGCGCTCGGGGCCGCGCAGGTGCGCCATCCAGCGCAGCATGTCGTCCACGGTGGTCACGATGGCCCCGGCGCCGCGGTTGTCGTCAATGGGCGTGATGCCGCGCTGCCAGGTGCCGTCCGGCCCCATCGCGTGGAAGGTGGCGATGCCCGGCACGATCATCATGTCGTTGGGTACCGACTGGGTGTCGACCATGCCCAGGGGCTTGAAGATGCGCTCCAGCATGAACTGCTCGAAGCTCTTGCCGCTGGCGCGCGCGATGGCCTCGGACAGGAGTTCATAGCCGCCGTTGTTGTAAAGCTGGCTGTCGCCCGGCGCGAAGTTGTCGTAAAAGACGCCCTCTGTGTCCTCCAGGTCGTAGTAGGCGCCCATCCGGTCCACGAAAACAAACGGCGGGTCGCCCTCGCGCCGCTCCCAGCCTTCCATCATCCATTGCTTGTGCAGGGCGAGGGGTGCTTCTGCAACGGCAGCGGCACTTGCGCCGCGAAGAGTGTTGTCCATCATGTTTTTTTGGTGTTTTGATGCGTTAGGTAAGCCATTGCGGGCCCCAATGAGTTGCTGCGTTTTGGTTTTAACACCTTCTTTGGCAGCAGTTTGCCGGATTTACAGTGGCCTTGGTTAAAGGATTGGCATGGGCTGAAAATTTGGTGTAGTTGTAACCTGGCTATGCCAAACAACTCCCTTAATATAGAAATCCATTAACCGATTCAACCGGTTGGGGTAGCTCGGTTTCGTCCAGGTTCTGGCGCAGGTTTATTTCAATCGTGCGGGCCAGCGCCGACATGGGCGTGTCGCCCGGCGCGTTTTCGAACGGATTCTCCACGGCGTCGCCCACGTATTCCAACGCGGCAAACACGAACCCAACCAGGTAGGCGGCCAACACCGCGACCCAATTGATGCCCAAGTGGTCGTAGAGGCTGAGGGGTAGTAGGAACAAGAAAGTCCGCACCCCCCAGCGGGTGTAGAGGGTGTACTGGCGCGGGAAGACCGTGTTTTTGATGCGTTCGCACCCGCCCTGGATGTCGTAAAACTGGGCCATCTGGTTGTCCAGCTGCATGTGGGAGAAGCTGTCGGTGTAGCCTTGCGCGAAGACCTGCCCCAGGGCTAGCTGCTGTTGCAGCAGCAGGGCGTTGGGCACATTCTGCTGGCCCTGCAGGTGGCGATAGTCCGCTTCGGACAGAAACGGTTGAATGCTTTCCCACGGCTCCTGTCGACGCAGGTGGTGCTTGAGGGCATACGCGTAGGCGATGTGGCGGTAGATGATGCTCTTTTGCAGAGTCCGCGCCTCTTCCGGGTTGCCCGGGTTCCAGTGCGGGCCCGTCAGGGCCAGCACCCGCGCGCTCAGGTTGCGGCTGTTGTTGACCAGCCGGCCCCAGAGCTGCCGGGCTTCCCACCAGCGGTCGTAGGCGTTGTTGTTGCGGAAGCCCAGCAGGATGGAGAGCGCCGTGCCCAGAATGGCCAGGGGCGTGCCGAGGCGCAGGCTAAGGTCGCCAACCGTGTAGTGCAGCACGATAATCACGAAGACACCCGCCGCCGCAAAGCGCATGTTCGGCCAGGTGTACTGAAGAACCAAGCGAAAATCAAAGTGATTGCGGGT
>JANNMQ010000665.1:0-4365 GCA_031398045.1 Rubrivivax sp. | reverse complement strand
TGCACGGCGGGCCGCGACGCGGCGGGGCTTTTGGCCAGCACGTCGGTGAGCGACCGGCCGCTGCGCACGGCCTGCACCGCGTCGGCGGTCAGTTCGAGCAAGCGTGCCAACGGCAATGTGGGCAATGGCTGTATGGGCAATGGCTGTGTGGGCAATGGCAGCGCGGCGGTTGAAGCAGATGGGTTGACGGCAATGCCCCGGTTGGTGCACCAGTCTAGTCGGCCATCGTGGTGGGCACAGACGAAGCGCCGCACAATACGGGCTCCACCACCCAGCGCGTTGCCCCCTCCATGGCCCGAACCGGATCCCCGTCCGCCGTCAGTTCAGTTGCTGCCCAAGCTGGCAACGACGAGACGCGCATTTTCCGCAGCGAAGACGAACTGAACCAGCTGCCGGCTTCTGAACGCATCCGTTACCGGCTGGTCAGCGCCGGCCGGCGCTTCCACGCCAACGACAACATTGCGGCCTTTGTGCGCGACGGTGAAATCACCGAGTTGAAGGCCGAGGTGCAGGCCAAGCTGCAAGAGGTGTTGCAGGCGCTGGTGATCGACACCGAGAGCGACCACAACACCAACGAGACCGCGAAGCGGGTGGCCAAGATGTACCTGGAAGAGGTATTTCGCGGCCGCTACGTGCCGATGCCTGCGGTGACGGAGTTTCCGAACGCCGAACGGCTGAACGAGCTGATGATCGTGGGCCCCATCACCGTGCGCAGCGCCTGCAGCCACCACATGTGCCCTATCTTCGGCAAGGTGTGGATCGGCATCCTGCCCAACGAACACAGCAACCTGATCGGCCTGAGCAAGTACGCGCGCATTGCCGACTGGATCATGAGCCGGCCACAGATCCAGGAAGAAGCGGTGACGATGCTGGCCAACGAACTGCAGCAACGGGTGCGCCCCGACGGCCTGGCTATCGTGATGGAGGCCGACCACTTCTGCATGCACTGGCGCGGCGTCAAGGACACCGACTCTGCGATGGTCAACAGCGTGATGCGTGGCGCTTTCCTGAAAGACGCCAACCTGCGTCGGGAATTCTTGTCGCTGCTGCCGCGCAAGAACAGCTGAAACCTTTTTGCGGATATCCACACCATGCTCGTCAGACTTCTTTACGCCAGCCGCGCCATCGACACCGTCGACCAAAACGAGCTGGTGGCCATCCTTCGCAAAAGCAAGGCCAACAACCCAGCCCTGGGCGTCACGGGTGTGCTGTGCTTCAGTGAAGGCATCTTCCTGCAGGCGCTGGAAGGCGGCCGCAGCGCCATCAACAAGCTGTACAACCGCATTGCCACCGACCCGCGCCACACGCAGGTTGAACTGCTGTGTTACGACGAGATCGGCGAACGCCGTTTTGCCGGCTGGAGCATGGGCCAGGTCAACCTGGGACACCTGAATCCGGGCCTGGTGTTGAAGTATTCCGAGAAGTCCGCCCTCGACCCGTTCGCGGTGTCGGGCCGGGTGTCGCTGGCGCTGTTTGACGAGTTGATGGCCACGGCCTCGATCGTCGGCCAGGCGTAGCTGAAGCGGGCACAGCCCGCGCCGTTTTCAGTCGGTGCGCAAGCAACCGATGCGGGACAAACCATGAACCGGGGCCTCCAGGACATCCGAACCTGCACGGCGCTGGCTGCTGCCACGCTCTGCGGCGGGGCGCTGGCCGCAAGCCACATGGTCGACATCACCTGGCCTTACGACGGACGCTTCGTGCACAAGACGCAGATCGCAGCCGGCAAGTTCGCCGAGGCTTGCGGCAAGCTGGCGGCGGGGGACGGGGTGCGCTGGAGCTTCGCGGCCTCGGCGCCGGTGGACTTCAACATCCACTACCACGTGGGCAAGGAAGCGGTCTTCCCGGTCAAGCAGGCACAGGTCAGCAGCGGCCGTGACCAGCTGAACGCCGCCGTGGCGCAGGACTATTGCTGGATGTGGACGAACAAGGGCCGTGCGCCGGTGAGTTTGACGGTCGATCTGGCGCGCTGAGCGCGGTTGGCAGTGGCCAGCGGGCAGCGGGCAGCGGCAGGCAGCTTCAATCAGGTCGCTCTGCGACGCGCCCGGCCCGGCTGCAGTCCGACGGTCCTGCCAGACGCGTGGTGCGCCGCAGCCGCCGGCGCGCCTTCGTCAGCGAGCGTGTTGATGATGGGGCAGTCGGGCCGGTCGTCGCCGTGACAACCACGCACCAGATGCTCCAGCGTGGCCTTCATCGCGTGCAGCTCCTTGAGCTTGTCGTCGAGTTCCTCGATGTGCGCCTGCGCCAGCGCACGCACCTGCCGGCTCGGTCGTTTGCGGTCCTGCCACAGACCGAGCAGCTCGCGAATCTGCTCGATGGAAAAGCCCAGGTCGCGCGACTGGCGGATGAAGTGCAGCGTGCTGACTTCCTTGCCGGTGTACTGGCGGTATCCGGCATCGGTGCGTGCCGGCTCCGGGAAAAGCCCGACGCTCTCGTAGTGTCGGATCATCTTCGCCGAGACGCCCGAAGCTTTTGCGGCTTCGCCGATGTTCATGTTCATAGTTGCTCTCGCAAGCTTGGCGTGGTTTGCAGCTGACAGGTTCTAACAATGGCAAGGTCAACACCCGTTGACGATTCTGCCTGCAGGCATCGTGGACTCCCGGAGGAACCGCTTGACCTTACAACAGTGGGAGGGTCGACAGTCGACGCATCAACAACCCACTGGAACCAACCATGTTTGCTTTCGAAGTCAAAGACATGACCTGCGGCCACTGCGTCGGCGTCATCACCCAAGCGCTGAAGGCCACCGACAAGGACGCCAAGGTTCAGATTGACCTGGCCACACACCGGGTGCAGGTGGAGCCGGCCTCGGCCGACGCCGTGGAACTGGCGCGGGCCATCAGGGACGCTGGCTACACGCCAGTGCCAGTCGGCGCGACGGTCCGCGAAATTGCCGCGGTCGGACGCGGGTCTTGTTGTGGGCACTGCAAGTAGCGGCGGCAGGAGCAGTTTGCCGACCGGTGTGTCGATGGCGGGACCCCGTCAACACGGGCTTGCGCGATGGCAGGGAACACGGCGCGGCGCCATTTCGCGTGCGTGTTCGTTGGCGAACAGACCAGCCGTCGTTTCAGGCCTAAGTTCGACTGCTCAACTGCTGCCCTGAAGACCTCGCGTCCAGGGGCACAGCCCGGCAACAGCGGCCTGCGTGTCGCGCCTGGGCGTGCAGGGTTTCACCACTTTCACGAGGAGTTGTTATGAAGAACTTGCCGACGCGGGTTTGGGCGTTTTTACCGCTGGGGCTGAGCGGCCTGGCTGGTGCGCAGAGCGGACCCATGATGAACGGTGGCATGCATGGCACGGGCTGGATGGGTGGCTACGGCGGTTACTGGGGACCTGTTCTGCTGGTCATCGTGATTGGCCTCGTCGCCTGGGTCGTGATGCAAAGACGCAAGTGACAACCCACCTCCCAGACCTCACCCTGAATTCAGTACACCCCACTTCCAGATTTCCGACGGTCCGTCCCGGACCTTCAACCCACCAGGAGTTCACCATGAATGCGATTCGTACGCTTACTGTTATGTCGCTCGCCGCCCTTGCCACCGCCTGTGCCAGCCCGGGTGCCCCAGACGCCGCCCCTGCTGCAGGCATGTCGCCCGGCATGTCCCATGGCAGCGCACCCATGCCCATGGCCGCCATGGAACCGCGCATGAAGGCGATGCAGGACATGCACCACAAAATGATGGCTGCCAAGAGCCCGGCAGAACGCGAGGCCATGATGGCTGAGCACATGAAGACCATGCAGGGTGGTATGGCCATGATGAAGGAAAAGCACGGCGGCATGCAGGGCATGGGCGGCATGGCCGGCATGGACCACAGCAAAGGCATGCCCGCTGGCATGGCCCAGCGCCACCAGATGATGACGGAACACATGGCAACCATGCAGATGATGATGGACATGATGGCGCAGCGCATGCCGGCGTCGCCACCCGCCCAGTGAGGGCCCGCGACTTCAGCGACACGCTGAAGTTCGCGGCCGACTCGATGGTGTGCGGTTGGCGCTGACCAAGGCTGGCGCCGCCTTGAAGGAGCAGCACCGATGGACATGCACTCGCACACCCAACGCCACGACCAAGGCGACACAACCGATGCGCCGAAGGCTGCGCGCGGACCCGACGACAAAGTCCAACCTGCGCTGCAGGACCCGGTCTGCGGCATGCCCGTCACCGAGGCCTCGGAGCACAAAGCCGAACATGCCGGCCGGCCCTACTGGTTCTGCAGTGCAGCCTGCCGCACGAAGTTTCTGACGGACCCGCAGAAGTATCTGCAACCCGTTAGTTCCGACCCGCCTGCGCCGGCCGCAGCGGTGGCACCAGTACCTGAAGCCGCTGCTTCGGCCGCAGCCCCCACGGTCTACACCTGCCCGAT
>JANNMQ010000901.1:0-3412 GCA_031398045.1 Rubrivivax sp. | reverse complement strand
CCTCATCACTGGTTGCACCGAAGTTGGCGGTGGGTGACAGGCTGGAACGCATTTTTTGCGTGCAGCCCGGGCTTGTCTGTCACCCCGATCGGGGCTGCTGGGGGGAGGGGGAGGAGAGGCTGCACCACCCTCTGCCGAGGTCACCCGCTCGGGGGGGCTCAGGGCCTGCTCAGCATCTCGCGCGCCAAAGCCAACGCTTCATCTACGCCCGGCCAGTTGGTTTGGCCGTCTGCCGCAGCGCGCCGCAGCACCTTCACACCCGGCCCCCACGGCCCCCAGCGCGCGGGGTCGGTGGGGCCCAGCAGGCTGATCAACGGCCGGCCCAGCGCGGCGGCCATGTGGCCGGGGCCGGTGTCGTTGGCCACCACCAACGCGGCGCGCTGCAGCAAGGCGGCATACACCGCCAAGTCACTGCCCTGCAACTGGTGCGCGGCCGGGTAAAGCTGTTTTGCGGCTTCGTGTTCGCCCGGGCCCGGGCATATCACCAACGGCAGGCCCAGCTGCTGCGGGCCCTGCTGCACAAAGGCTTCAAACCCCGGCCAGCGTTTGTCGGCCTTGTCGGCGGTGGCGGCGCGGCCGCCTGCAAAAGGGCAGATCATCACAAAGCGGCCCGTTATGCCCTGCGCGGCCAGCAGCTCGGTAGCCAGCGCGGTGTCGCTGCTGCGCAGCTGCAAACCGATGTGGGGTGGTGCTGGCAGTTGCTGCCCCACGAAGCGGCAGGCGACGTCCCAATAACGTTCCAGTTCATGGCCCGAATGCAACCAGGGTTCCGCTCGTGCCAGCAGCAGTGACCGGCCCTCTTTGGCCACGCCCACGGCTTTCAAGCCCGCCAGCCGCATTTCCAGCGCGCTGGAAAAAGACACCGGCAACAAGAATGCGTTTTCGCGCTGCGTAAAGCCGGGGTCTAGTGCCTGGCATTGCTGCCGCAATGCGCGCAATTGGGCCACCTTGTCGCGCCAGCCCTTGGGCTGCACCAGCACTGGCCAGCCGTAACCCGCCAGCAGCGTTGGCGCCCATATGCCACGCGCCACGATGTGCAGCTGGTAACCCTGTGCTTGCAGCAGTTGCAGCGCCGGCAGGCCCAGCACCACGTCGCCCACCCAGTTGCGGATGCGCACCACCAGCGGGCGCGGGCTGCCAGGAGGCAAGCGGGTCATCGGAGGCCCCGCATCAGGTGCGCCATGCCGGGCAGGTCCATGTGCATTTGCAAGGGGGCGCAAGGTAACTGGCGAATAATCCACAGATTCTGCCATCCCGTCCTCTGTGCCCATGGGCGCCCTCCGTGCCACAGCGGTGTCGCTGCTGTCCTATCGGCTCCACGGTAGGCGAAGCGGTTGGCGGGCCCACCCGTCTTGAATTTTTTCACCGATGACTTCAGTATCCGTCCCGACTGCCGCCCCGCTTTGCGCTGCCGACATCCAGTCATTGCACGACTCCCTGTTGGCCAGCTCGCACTGGCCGCAACAATTCCCGACCACGGTGCAACCTTCAGAGCTGTGGCACTGGGTGCAGCGCAACCACCGTTACAACAGCCTGCTGTGGGCCGAAGAAGACCTGGCGCGGCGCACCACGGTGGCTGACGCCGACATTGCAGCCAACAAACGCGCCATTGACGGTTACAACCAGGCCCGCAACGACGCCACCGAACGTGTGGATGAGTTCCTTCTGTTGGCGCTGGGCCTGGTGGACGCCGCTTCGGCGCACACCGACGCACCAGTGTCTCACCCACCGGCCGGCGCGCGGCTGAACAGCGAAACTGCGGGCAGCATGATCGACCGCCTGTCCATCATGGCGCTGAAAGTGCACGCCATGCACTTGCAGACGCTGCGCACCGATGTCGATGAAACCCACCGCAGCACCAGTGCTGCCAAGCTGGCCCGGCTGCAACAGCAGCGCCAAGACCTGGGCGCCTGCCTCGATGCGCTGCTGGCCGATGCGCGGGCCGGCCGTGCCTACTTCAAGGTTTACCGCCAGTTCAAGATGTACAACGATCCGTCTTTCAACCCTGAACTGGTGAAAGAAAAGCAGCGCGCAGGCAGCGTCACGACCGCTGGTGGGCCGTCCAACCCCGCGCCCGGAACCCGCCCTTGAGCGCCATGCGGCTGCTCATCGTCAAGACTTCTTCGATGGGCGATGTGGTGCATGCCACACCCGTGGTGTCCGATGTGCTGCGCGCCCACCCCGCTGCCCACATCGACTGGCTGGTGGAGCCCCGCTTTGCCGCCATTCCCCGCCTGCACCCGGGTGTGCAACAAGTTTTTGAACTGCCGTGGCGCAAGTGGCGTTCGCAGTTGTTCAAGGGCCGCACTTGGCAGGGCATGAAGGCGCTGCGCCTGCAGCTGCGCGCACAGCGTTACGACCTGGTGCTGGACCTGCAAGGCTTGCTGAAAAGCGCGCTCTGGGCGCGACAGGCCGGTGCACCGGTGGCAGGTTATGACCGCAACAGCATCCGCGAACCCTTGGCGGCCTGGCTCTACGACCAGACCGCCGCCGTGCCGCGCGATGTGCAGGCCGTGCGCCGCAACCGCTGCCTGGCCGCCGCGCACCTGGGTTATGCGCTGCCGGGTGGCGGCGCTGCGGATGGCTGGGGTGCCGCACCGGGTTCAAGCCCCGACTTCGGCCTCCGTGCCCCGGCACCCGGCTGGGTGCCCAAAAGCCGCTACGCGGTGTTGATACCCAACGCCAGTCGCGCCGAAAAGCTGTGGCCCGAACGTCACTGGGTGGCGGTGGGCCGGCGCCTGCTGGAGCAAGGCTGGATGCCCGTGGTGCTGTGGGGCAGCGAAGCCGAGCAGACGCTGGCTGAACGCATAGCGGCCGGTTGTGAAGGTGATGTGCCGCCGTTTTTGACTGTGGGCGAGATGGCCGCCGTGCTGGCCGGCGCACAACAGGTGGTGGGCCTGGACACCGGATTCACCCACCTGGCTGCGGCGCTGGGCCGGCCGACGTTGGGCGTCTATTGCGACCACGAGCCCGGCTTGGCCGGCATCACCGGCCCCGGCGCCGTGGCCAGCATCGGCGGCAAGGGCCAAGTGCCCTCGCGTGAGGCGGTGCTGGCGTTGTTGGCACAGCAATTCAAGTCGTTGGGTTTGTAGTCGCCGGTTTTTGCGTTACGGCGCCAAGCTTATTGAGCGTCCAGACGCTGCGGCGGGTAGCTGTCCCAACTCAGGCAACCAGGGCACTGCCAAAAGTAGTGCTGGGCTTCGAAGCCGCAGGCCGCACAGCGGTAGCGCTGCAGCGGCTTGGCGGCGCGCGTGACGGCGTTGCGCAATGCGGCCCAGGCGTCGTCGGTCCAGTGCGCCGGTGGCAGTTCCAGCAGCAGCTGGGCGGCTGACAGTGAAGGGTGCTGCTGCAGGTGCAGCAACAGCTGTTGCAGTCGTTGGCCATCGGCGGTGGCGTCAGGCGCACTGCGCAG
>JANNMQ010000599.1:0-5732 GCA_031398045.1 Rubrivivax sp. | reverse complement strand
GCCGACGCCGGTGCTATGGAAGGCCGTCGAAACGTCACCCCACGGGATCCGGCAAAACCGCCCTGCCAGCGCTGAAGCCCGAGGCCGGTGTGGCGCCCCCTGCAGGTGCAGCGCCCGAACCTGGCAGCGCTGCCGAAGCGTTGCCCGGTGCGAGCCCGCCCGATGTGGTGGTGCACACCCTGGCCGCCAATGGCGGGGCCACTGCGGCGGCTACCACAGCGGCTACAACGGCGGCCACGGCAGCGACCAACGCCGGGGGCATCTCTGGCCGCGCAGGGCTTGCCGTCGCCGTCTATCGGGCATTTGTTGCCGGCGTTTTTTCAGCCGACAAGGGTGAGCCCTGCCGTGCCGATGCCGCCACGCTGCGCCACGCCGACGTGGCCTTTGTGCGGGCCTTCTTGCAAGGCACACCCGTCAATCCTCTGCAGGGCCTGGAAGGCCGAGCCGCCGTGCTGTCGCGTCTGGGCCAGCTGTTGCAGGCCCGGCCCGGCGCCGGTGGTGCGCAGGCGCGTCCCAGCGACCTGGTGCCCGAACTGGCAATGCCCGCGGCTGCCGGCGTGCAAGGCGCCGTCTTGCCTGGACAAACGCAGGTGCAGACGGGCGCGTTGCTGAATGGGCTGCTGCGTTCCATCAACACCGTCTGGCCGTCGGCGCCTGTGCAGGGCCTGCCTGCGGGCGACGTCTGGCCGCACCGCTGGGCTGGTGAAGCGGTGTTTGTCGCTGTGCCTGGTGGTGCCACCGACCTGGGCACCAGCGGCTGGGTACCGCTGCACGCCATGGGCCAGACGCTGGTGGCGACGTTGGGCCCGCCTTTGCAGCGTGCCGGTTACAGCCTCGTAGGCCTGGAAATGCTGACGGCTTGCGCCGACCATGCCACCTGCGGCCTGATGCTGACCGCTGGCGTGGTGGTGCCGCGCCAGCCGCGCTGGCTGGCCCGCAGTCTGGCCCTGGGTGACGAAGCGGTGGTGGAATGCCGGGCCCTCACCGTGGCCCTGTTTGACGAACTGACCGACCAGGCTCGGCGCGCCCAGACAGCCACCCAAGGGCCGCAAGCGGCACCACTGTTGGTGGCGCGGGTGGTGCAGGCGGTGCGCGCCGCACAAGCCGTGATGGTGGGCCGCGGCAGCAGCACATTGCGCATCGAAGGTGACGGCGCGCTGTTTTGACCGCAGCGCTGATGGCACGGGATTGACGGCCCTTGCTTCTGGGCCACGCCGCAGCGTGTTACAGGTCCTCAGCCAAGAATTGGCTCAGCACACGTACAAAAGCCGAGTTGTGCTGAACGTGCGGCATGGCCCCCGACTTGAACGCCGTCAGGCGCCAGTTGAGCCTGCTGGCTAACGCCGGGTTGTGCTGGAAGCCTGCTGCGATGCCGCGTTTGCCATGGGTCACCCACACCGGCTGGCGCACCGCCTTGTACACCCTGACGATGTCCTTGCTGACCAGCTGCCCGGTGAGTGCGCGAAAAGGTGCAAAACGCGCCCCAGGGTCGCGCGTGGCGGCCAGCGCATTGTCAAACAGCTCATCGTCCACATAGCTGGTGCCGAAGGTGCTTTGCAGTTCACGGCGCACGATCAACGGTGACGTCAGTCCCTCGTAGACAGCCTGGCCCCAGAGCCGCGTTTTCAGCACACGGTGCACCAGCGCTTTGCCGATGCGTTTGACCAGACTGTCCTGCCCGGCACTGGAGCCGTTCAGTCCGGTGGGGCTGATGAAAGCCAGCCGCCCCCAGCGCACCGGGTCTTCCACCGCTGCGCGGGCCAAAAATTCACACGACAAGCCATAGGCCACCGCGTCCAGCGGGTGCCGCGCTTTGAGCTTGCAGCGCACACGTATAAAAGCCGCTGTCATGTGCAGGGCGTCGGTCATCAGGCGCGGTGTGTAGTCGCGATCGCTGCGTTCGCTGGCGCCAAAACCCGGTAGATCTAGCGCGATCACGGTGCGCGTGGGCTGCATGGCCTCAAACAGCGGCAGCATCTCGGCCATCGAAGAGGTGTTGCCCACACCGTGCAGCAGCAACAGCGGTGGCCCCGAGCCCGCCATGCGGCAGCTCAGGCGACAGGGGCCTTTGAAGTCATATTTTTTCCCGAGTAACAGGGCCATGGTCTAAACAGGTCTTAACACTTTGGGCACCGCATGGGGCCGCAGCCTGAAAGCATCGGCCATGCCCGAGCCCAGCAAGGGCCGCAGGTACATGCGAAAGGCGTCGGTCACGTCGGTGCCGTTGTCGGCAATGAAATGGTCTTCCATGGTGCGCGTTTTGCCAGCCACAGCAGCCAGTGGCAACAGTGAGTAGTCCACCGAATAAAAGCCCGTGCGTGTCATGGCAACCGATCCATTGGCCTGACCCCACATAGCGTACTGCACAGCTTTTTCTCCGACTTCACGCGCTTCGCGCTGGTCCACATCACTGACGCAACCGACAAAGCTGCGCTGCAAGTAGCCGAAAGTATCACCGCGTACACGCTTGATTTTCAAAACGTCGCGGACCTGATTGCACAGAAAGTCCGCCAAAGCGCCACTGCCGCTGAGCTGCACATTGCCATGCGCGTCACGTTCGAGTTCTGCAGCCATCGCAGCCAGTATCGGCCGGCCTGCTGCGTCGTGTATGCCTTCGCTCACGGCCACCACGCAGCGGCCGTAACGTTCATACACACTTTTTACATTAGCTAGAAATTTCTCGATGGCAAACACACGTTCGGGCAGATAAATCAAGTGCGGGCCGTCGTCGGCAAACTTCTTACCCAAGGCGCTGGCTGCGGTCAAAAAGCCCGCGTGGCGGCCCATCACCACACCCACATAGACACCCGGCAGGGCCGCGTTGTCCAGGTTGGCGCCGGCGAATGCCTGGGCCACAAAACGGGCCGCACTCGGGTAACCCGGTGTGTGGTCGTTCAGCACCAGGTCGTTGTCGATGGTTTTCGGGATGTGGATGCAGCGCAGCGGGTAACCGGCGCGTGCAGCCTCTTCAGCCACGATGCGCGTGGTGTCGCTGCTGTCGTTGCCGCCGATGTAGAAAAAGTGCCCGATGCCATGCGCCTGCATCACCTTGAACATCTCTTGGCAATAAGCCAGGTCGGGTTTGTCGCGTGAACTGCCCAGCGCCGCTGCGGGCGTGCTGGCCACCAGTTCCAGGTTGTGGCTGGTCTCTTGCGTGAGGTCGACGAAGTCTTCGTCGACGATGCCCCGCACCCCATGCCGCGCGCCGTACACACGCTGCACACCGGCATGGCGCCGCCCTTCCAGCACCACGCCGGCCAGGCTTTGGTTGATGACGGCGGTGGGGCCACCACCTTGTGCGATCAGGATCTTGCCGCTGCTCATGGGGTGTTTCCTCCGTTGCTGTTGGGGTGCCCGCCGGCCCGGGCTGGGCGGCTGCCAAAGAGGATGATGCCAGGGCCGTTTGGCTTGCCGCGGTCTGGCAGCAGCGCTGTGCTGCGGGCCGCCCTGCACAATGGCGCCACACCAAAAACCCGGGCGCCGCGGCGCGGCAGCCCTGCAGCATGCCCCGCACCATCTTCACCACGCCCGTGGTTCACGCTTTGCTTCGAGCCGGGTCTGTGGCCTTCCTGAAATGGAAGGGCTGGCAGCTGCAGGGGCGCTTGCCCAACGACACGCCCAAGAGTGTGTTGATCGCAGCGCCGCACACCAGCAACTGGGACCTGCCCTACACATTGATGGTGGCTTTTGCACTGGACTTGAACGTGCGCTGGATGGGCAAGGCCAGCCTATTTCGCTGGCCGCTCGGCCCCGTCATGCGCTGGCTGGGGGGTATCGAGGTGGACCGCAGCAAAAACACCAACCTGGTGGCCGCATCGGCGGCGTCGCTGTTGCAGGCCCAAGGTTCGACGCAGCTGATCGTGCCACCCGAAGGCACCAGGGGCCGCACGCGGCACTGGAAAACCGGCTTCTACTACATCGCGCAGCAGGCTCAGGTGCCCATCATCTTGGCTTTCCTGGACTACGAACGCCGCATCGGGGGCCTGGGGCCGGTGTTCCAGCCTACGGGCGACATCGACAGCGACATGCAGGCGATCAAGCGCTTTTACGCCCCCATCAAAGGCCGCCGCGCCGACAGTTTCATGGTCGACTGAGGACATGAGGATGCGCCTGCGCGCATCCGAGTGCCGAAGGAGAAGCTCGCGCCTGCAAGCGCGAGCGCGGCCTGCAAGGTTGACTGAGGACATGAGGATGCGCCTGCGCGCATCCGAGTGCCGCCGCAGCGTGGACGTCCCCGATCGGTCGCTGATCATTCAACGGCCTGCAGGGGCGGTGGCCGCAGCCATCGCCGAGGCGCCGGCAGCGGGCGGGATGTCCATCACCTCGGTTTTCACGCCACGGGCCAGCAGCAGCGTGCGTGTGCGCTCTGCCGCCGCGCGGCTGGCAAAGGGGCCGCCCATCACGCGCCAGTCGTCGCCCACGGGCACACGCTGCACGCGTGCGGTGCTGTCCAGGGTCAGGGCCAGCAGGGTGCGCATGGCAGCCTGCATCTGTTCGGACTCTGCGGCCGTGCGCAAGGGTCGGGTGGTCAGCGCGTAGGCGGCTGTGGGTGCTGGGGCCGCGGACAGGGCTGTTACCGCAGCCCCGGTGCCGGGCTGATCCTCCACGCCGGCGGCCTGCACCGCCAGCGTGGCGGAAACGGGTGTGGTTCCCTGCGCAACCGGCCGCAGCGCTGTGGCAGCAGCCAGGGTGTTTGCCACGGGCGCAGAGGCTGCCGCCACGGCCGGCGCCAGGCGGGCATCGCGGGCCGCACGCGCTGCCAGGCGGCGGTCACGCGTGGGCTCCAGGCGGGGGTCAGCAAACAGTGGCCCCAGCGGTGGCAGGTTCACAGTGCCCAAGCGCGGCTCGGTGTCGATGGGCGGCTCGGCAGCCGCAGCAGCGGCTTCGGCAGCGGCCAGCGCTGCCGCTTCGGCTGCACGGGCGGCGCTGGCGGCATAACTGGCGAAGGCTTCGCTGGCCGCTTGCGCGCTGTGCAGGGGCGCTGACGAAGGGGCGGCGGCGCTGCGGGCCGCGTTGGGGTCCACGCGGGTGGCCACGCTGGGCGCCGAAGCAGCGGCTGCACCGGCGTCCACAGGCTTGGGCGGCGCAGCGCCAGCCACTGTCAGGGCCTGCCGTGCCGACTGTGCGCCCAACCACCAGGCCAACCCGCCCGTCAACGGCAACAGCAGCAGGGGCAGGCAAGCCACGGCCACGCGGGGCAGGCTCCACAAGCGCGGGCCCAGCACCGCGGGGTCCACCCCGGGGCCCACCAGCAGACGTAAACGGCGCTGGCCCACCGCCAGCGTGGCGGCGCGCAACAGCAGGTCCACCGGCCGCTCCAGCGTGCCGGGCCGCACAGCACTGAGTGCCGCGTCGCGCGCCACCTGCCGCACCGGCGCACCGGCGGGCAAACGCACGGCCAGCACCCGCGCGTGCTGCTGGGCCCACTGGGCCAGCCGCTGCGGCGGTGTGTGGTCCAGCAAGTTTTCGCTGCAGGCCAGACGGAAAGGACTGGCGAAAGGGTCTGCGGCGTTTGCTTGTCCTGCGGCGGGTGGTATGGGCGCAAAAGCAACGGGCGCTGCACCCGCTGCACCCGCTGCGGCTGGGCGGACAGGCATCGGCTGCGCGGGCGTTATGACGGGGGCTGGGCTGGCGGCTTCGATGCTCGCCGGCCCAGCTTGGGCGGGCCGCGCGGCCAGTCTTTCGCGCAACGATGGGCTCTGTGCCGGTGCTGGTTCCTCGGTCGGGGCGTT
>JANNMQ010000598.1:0-5332 GCA_031398045.1 Rubrivivax sp. | reverse complement strand
GTTTCGTCGCCCTTGGCGTACTTTTCCAGCAGCACTTCCAGGCTGATGGCTTGTGCGGGCAGGTTGTGTTGGTGGTGCAGGGTAATGGGTTCTGTGTCGTGCATGGCAG
Organism: Rubrivivax sp.; assembly: GCA_031398045.1. Classification (GTDB taxonomy): domain Bacteria; phylum Pseudomonadota; class Gammaproteobacteria; order Burkholderiales; family Burkholderiaceae_C; genus Rubrivivax. The sequence continues at coordinate 5,223 of JANNMQ010000598.1, read as the reverse complement.
GCAGTTGTCGGTAAATGGTCCGTCAATGGATTGGGTCCATCATTGGATTGCCATTAGACCAGCGGCAAGTCTGCCTGCCTACACACAGGGGACATTGACCTGGATCAGGTGCGCGCACGCTGGGCCACAACGGCTTTGGCCGGCGCAAGCCCGGGGTTCTGTCGGCGCAACCCGCAAACCCATCTGCAGCGGGTGCCTGCCTTTGTAAGCGGCACACCCCCACTTCACCAGTCTTGCGCGAACCAGTAACCAGGTGGACAGTTTGTGTTTTCGCTGGCGTGTGCCAGCGAGCCGCCTTGCATGGACCCAAGCCTGCGCCACGCCCGCAACCCGCAGCCCCGACATCGGGCCGTCCGGGGCGTGTTGACGCATTCGGAGGCTTCGCAGTTGGCACAGCCACCGTTGGGCGGTTCGGTGCAACGCGAGGAAACCCCGGTGTATCGCTGCGCACCTGGCGGGCAGCGGGTTTTGCTGGTGTGCCGCTGCACGCTCTTTCGGGCGGGCCTCTCGCTGCTGCTGCAGCAGTTCGACCCCCAGCTGCAGGTGATACAGGCATCAGACGGCTGCCAGGCCCTGCAGTGGCTGCGCTGCTGGGGGCCATGCGATTTGGCTCTGTGGGTCATCAGCTTGCCCGCGGGCTGCGAGCTTTGTGCGCTGCGGCAGCTGCACCTGCAGGGGTCAACCATGCCGATCTTGGCGCTGTGTGCAAGCGACGCCAGCGGGCAGGCTGCGGCTGCGCTGCATCTCGGGGCCGCGGCGTGCGTGGCTGATCACTGCACGCCAGAAGAATTGAGGCGGCTTGTCCTTCGTCTGCTTGCCAGCGCGGGAGAAGCACGCTGTGGGACACCACCGCTGCAGCCGGTTTCGCCCGCAGCGCAGAAAACACCTGCGGGCCCAGTTGGAGCCGCTGCCACGCTTTCGACCTGCCAGGCCCTGCACATCACGCCGCGACAGGCCGACGTGCTGCGGCTGTTGTGTCAAGGCCTGTCGACCAAGCACATCTGTCGCGCGCTGGGGCTTGCCCAAAGCACGGTGAAGACGCACACCCATGCCGTTTTCCATGCGCTGCAGGTGAGCAGCAGGGTGCAGGCGGTGATCGCGGCCGGGGCTTGGGAATGGCCAACGCCGTCAGCCTCATCCTTAAGGTTGAGAGACAGGCGCGCCGGCAGCGAGCAGACTGGCACAGGAACCAGGCCTGCAGCGACAGCCCCGCGTCCTGGACCCGGTTCCGCGACGGAGGTGAGCTATGAACACGCTGCTTAACACGCACCTGCACACAGTGAGCGCCATGCGGTGCAAACCCGGCCGATGGCTGCTGGGCTGCCTGTTGGCAGCCGGTGTGGCGTGGGTTGGCCCCGCTGGCGCAGCGGTGGTGGGCGTCAGCAGTGACACCGTGGTGTTGATGGACATCAACTGGACTTTCACCGCGGCCGACAGCGGTGTCACCACCAGCTGGACAGGCTTGCACTGGGCGGCTGACGTGCAACCCACCTGGCTGGGCGCTGGCTGGAACGTTCAGGCCTGGTACCGGCATCTGGATGGTCCGCATGGCGAAGGACCAGAAGGCAGTCTGCACAGCATGGGTTCGGTGACTTTCATTTCTGGCTTCGGTGCGTTTTCGGTGATGCCGATTCAGGATCATGACCCGCCTACTTTCCACGCCGCAGCCCACGCGGGCCTTCTGGCTGCGAACGGGCCTGCCATTTCGGCAGTGGGCGCCATACCCGACGGTTTTGCGCGTCAGCTGGTCACGCATGTGCCCGAGCCCGCGAGCGCACTGTTGTTGCTGGGCGGCATGGCCGCGTTGGCTGGGCGCCGTTGGCACAGCAACAGACCGTAAGCGAAGGCGGCCCCCCCCAACTGTCGGCTGGCTGTCGGCTGGCTGGCGGCTTGCTGGCGGGCAAGGGCAGCGCTCGCTGGCGGCTGATGGGCCGCTAACGGGCCGCTAACAGGCGGCTGCGGCGGGCCCGCTACCATTGGTGCATGCATAAGCCGTGGAGTTTGTCTGCCAAGCTGGGTGCCATCGGCACTGCGTTGTTGCTGATGGCATTCGCCTCGATCGGCCTGACCTTGTGGGTGACCTGGCAGCTGGAGGGCGGCGCAGCCGCCGTCAACGAGGCGGGCCGCATGCGCATGCAGACCTGGCGACTGGCGCAGACGCTGGCCCGTGCAGACAGCACGCCCACAGCAGGGCTGATGGCACAGTTTGACCAGAGCCTGGGCGTGCTTCGCGCCGGCGACCCGGCACGGCCTCTGTTTGTGCCGAACGACCGGCGGTCGCAACAGGCCTTTGCCGATGTGCAGCGCGACTGGGCGCTGCTGAAGCCGGGTTGGTCCTCGCAGCCCCGGCCAACGGCCGAGCTTTCGGCGCAGCAGGCCGAAGCTTTCGTGGCCCGCATCGACACCTTCGTCTCGGCCATCGAGCACCAACTCTCGCGCCTGACGGCGATCTTGAACGCGGTGCAATTCATGATGGTGGCTTTAACCATAGGCAGTGCGATCGCGCTGCTGTATTCCGCTTACCTGTTCATCTTCAACCCCCTGTCACGCTTGCAGGCTGCGCTGGCGCGGGTGGAAACGGGCGACTTGGCCGCGCGTGTGGAGCCAGGCACCGACGACGAGTTCGGTGCGCTGGCTGCCGGTTTCAACCGCATGGCCCAGAAGCTGCAGGGCCTGTATCAGAACCTGGAATTCAAGGTGCAGGAAAAGACCGAGCGCCTGGAGGCCCAACATGCCCGGCTGACGGCTTTGTACGAATCGGCAGCGTTTGTGGCGCGCGCTGAAACGCTGGAGGTTTTGGCCCAGGGCATTGCGCGGCAGGTGCGGCAGGTGGCCAAGGCCGATGCCTCAGCCGTGCGCTGGTCCGACGAGGCCAACCGCAAGTACCTGCTGCTGGCTTCCGATTGCCTGCCACAAGCCGTCGTCGACGAAGAACAGTGCATCCCGACAGGCGACTGCCTGTGCGGACAACCACAAGCTGCTGCCACCACCCGTGTGATCCCGATCTTGTTGGACGGCAGCACAACGCGGTTGGGCCACTGCGCACGCGCGGGCTTCGAAACCGTCATCAGCGTGCCCGTCAGGCTGCACGAACGCATGGTGGGCGAGCTCAATCTGTTCTATCGCGAGCCGAAGGACCTGGCCGACGACGACCGCGCGCTGCTCGAGACCATCGCAAGCCACCTGGCCGGCGCCATTGAAAGCCTGCGCGCCGCAGCCTTGCAGCGCGAAACGGCCGTCGCCGAGGAGCGTGGTTTCATCGCACGCGAACTGCACGATTCCATCGCCCAAAGCCTGGCTTTCCTGAAAATCCAGCTGGGGCTGCTGCGCAGTGGCATCTTGAGCCATGACGGGGCACGCATCGACAAAGCCCTGAGCGAACTGGATGCGGGTGTGCACGAAAGCCTGGGCGACGTGCGCGAACTGCTGGTGCACTTCCGCACGCGCACCAACCGCGAAGACATTGCACCGGCCTTGAAGACCACGCTGCAGAAGTTTGAACACCAAACCGGCCTGGTGACGCATCTTGACATCGTGGGCGATGGGCTGCCGCTGCCCGCTGACGTGCAGGTGCAGGTGCTGCACGTGGTGCAGGAGGCCTTGTCCAACGTGCGCAAACACGCACAAGCCCGCGCCGTGTGGGTGGACGTGCAGCAGACGCCGCAGTGGCGCGTGGAGGTGCGCGATGACGGCTGTGGCTTCGACACCGAACAGGCCGGGCCAGACGAAACCCATGTGGGCCTGCGCATCATGCGCGAACGCGCCCACAACATCGGTGCCGCGGTGGAAGTGGCTTCGGTACCCGGCTCTGGCACTTGCGTGGTGCTGAAGTTGCCAGAACGCCTGGGACTGGCGGCATGACAGCCGGGCAGCCCATCCGCGTGCTGGTGGTGGACGACCACACCCTGTTTCGGCGCGGGCTGATTGCGCTGCTGGCCGGAGACACGCGCTTCCAGGTGGTCGCTGAAGCCGGCGATGCCAACGAGGCCCACCAGCGGGCCGCTGCCATGCAGCCCGATGTCATCTTGCTGGACAACCACATGCCGGGCGTCAACGGCGTCGATGCACTGGCAGGTTTCAAGGCCCTGTCGCCTCAGGCGCGGGTGCTGATGCTGACGGTCAGCGAAGATGAAAACGACCTGTCAGCCGCGTTGCGTGGTGGCGCCCGCGGTTACCTTTTGAAGACCATGGACAGCGAGATGCTGGCCTCGGCCATCCAGCGCACGATGGCGGGTGAATCGGTGGTCAGCCCCGAGATGACCAGCAAGTTGGTGAATGCCTTTCAGGCCAGACAAAGCGCCGCGGCGCCACCGCCTGCGGCGGGTGCCGACCCCATCCACAGCCTGTCGCCCCGCGAGCGCGAGATTTTGGCGCTGATAGCTGAAGGCGCCAGCAACAAGGAAGTGGCCCGTGACCTGAACATCGCCGAGGCGACGGTGAAGATCCACGTGCAACACATCCTGCGCAAGCTGAACCTCAACTCGCGTGTGCAAGCGGCGGTGTATCTGGCCGGGCGGACGGGTTAAGGCCATCGGCAGCAGCTCGGCTTCTTCGCGTGCAATGTGCTGGTCGTACAGGCCTTACCAGACCAGCGCAAAACGCCTGTGCTGCACTTGCTTCGCGCCAACGAAGCCACTGCACCCGGGCAGCTCAACGCGGCAGGATTCTCGACGCCAACGGCTGTGGCACGTAATTGGGCAGGAAGCGGCAGTCAGCGGGCTGCGCTGAGCGCAGTTGTCTGCAGCGTTCGGCAATGCCAGCGGGGCTGGGTTTCTGCCCGTTCTCCACCCAGTTCAACAGCGCCTCGAACAGCGGCGGATACATCGCGTCTCCCCAGTAGCTGTGTTCGCTGGAGTCCACGAAGGTCTGCACCAGGCGGTCGCCATGGCCGGCCGCCACCATGCGCTGGCGCAGGGTGTCATTGCCCTCGACAAACACCGTTGCATCGCCTGTGCCGTGCGCGCTGATCACCGGCACCGCGAAGCGGCCACTGTGGTCCACATCGGCGGCAAAGCGCGCCACGGCTGCCGGGTCGGCCTTGAAGCGCGGCACGCCGGCATTCAGCGCCGCATCGTCCGGTGAGCCCACGTAGCGCACACCTGCATTGCCGAAGGGGCTGACACCGCCATTCTTCTGCACCACGTCGCGCAGGGTGAAGGTGCCCCAGCTCAGATGGCTGCCCACCGAACTCGCGGGGATCTTCAGCACGTCGACGATGGTCTG
>JANNMQ010000529.1:0-3325 GCA_031398045.1 Rubrivivax sp. | reverse complement strand
CACGCCCGAAGGCCCGCGCCTGCTGGTGCAGGTGTGGGACACCGGCATCGGCATCGGCGAAAACAGCCTGCCGCGCATCTTCGACGAGTTTTACCAGGCGCAAAGCAACCGCCCCCTGCTGGCCCACCACCGCAAGGGCCTGGGGCTGGGCCTGGCCATCGTCAAGCGCTTGACAACGCTGATGCAAGCGCCGATCAGCGTGCGTTCGCGCATCGGCCACGGCACCGTGTTTTCGGTGCTGGTGCCGGTGGGCCGAGCGCCGCGCACCATCGATGTCGCGCCCGGCAGCAACACCAAGGCGGCGCTGGGCTTGACGCTGCAGGGCCGCCTGATCCTGGTGGTGGAAGACGAAGCAGCGGTGCGCGACGGCCTGGTGGTGCTGCTGCAAGCCTGGGGCGCCAGCGTGCAGGCCTACGACAGCGTGGAACATCTGGAGGAGGCGCTTTCTGGCGCTTTGGCCGCGCCCAACGCCGAAAAGCCCGACCTGCTGCTTGTGGACTACCGCTTGCCGCAAGGCCGCACCGGCATCGACGCGCTGACCCTGCTGCGCCAGCGCTGGGCGGGCCAGCCACTGCCGGCCATCGTCATCACCGGCAGCACCATGGGTGGGCACGAAAGGGAAGCGGAAATGCACAACTTCCACCTGCTGATCAAACCCGTGCTGCCCAACAAACTGCGCGCCATGATTGCGTTCAAGCTGGGTGTGCGGGCCTCAGGCACGCTGCCCGCGCCTGTTGCGCCGCACCGTTGAGGTTTCCTCCTTTCCTCAACACCCGCAGAGGTCGAAGCCCCGCCGCCTCCTGCGCTCGGGGCTTGCTTCGGCTGCCTACACTCGCGGCTTCGATCTTCCTCACCTGTCACCGCCATGACCCACTTTCGATTCCTCACCGCGGCCGCGCTCGCCGCCGCCTGCCTGCCTGCGCTGGCCCAGCCCGCCGTCCCCGGCCGCATGCTGATTCCGGTGCTCGACGCCGCCACCATCACCGCGCGCTGCGACGGTGAACTGGCAGCCGCCCGCGCGGGCATCGCGCGCATGGAAAAAGACCGGCGCACCCGCACCGTGCTGGCCGATTTCAACGCGCTGAGCTTGAGCAGCGGCGCCTTTTCGCGGCCCGTGTACCTGACGGCCAACGTGGCCACCGACCAGGCCACGCGCGACGCCGCCCAGGCTTGCGTGGCCAAGTTCGCGCCGCTGGAAACCGAACTGTTCCAGAGCCAGCCGCTGCTGCGGCGGGTGCGTGCGCTGAAGACCACCGACCCTGTGGCGCGCAGTTACCGCAACGACCTGCTCGACAACTTCGAAGACAGCGGCGCCTCGCTGCCCACCGACAAGCGCGCCCGTGCCAAGGCCATCGAAGAAGAACTCAGCCTGCTGGGCCTGGCTTACCAGAAAACCGTCAACGAAGACCAAACCACGGTGACCTTGGCGGTGGAGGACGCCGCCGGTATGCCCGAAGCCTGGCTGGCCGCCCGCAAGCGCGACGCCAGCGGCAAGTTGCTGCTGGGCATGGACTACCCGACGGTGATTCCTTTCCTGTCAAACGCCGAGAAAGAAGACGCCCGCCGCCTGGTGTGGACGGCCTTCCAGCAGCGCGGCGGCACGCCCAACCTGGAGCGTCTGGACAAAGCCCTGAATCTGCGTTACGAACTGGCGCGGCTGCATGGCCAGCGCGACTTCGCCAGCTTTGCACTGCAGCGGCGCATGGCCGGCACGCCAGCGGCAGTGCAGGACTTTTTGAAGCAGGTGCGTGGTGCGGTGCTGGAAGGTGAAACCCGCGAACTGGGCGAACTGCGCACTGAGAAGGCGGCGCTCAGCGGCCAACCGGTGGACAAAGTGACCGTGCAGCGCTGGGACGTGGCGTACCTGCAGGAACGCCTGAAGCGCTCGCGCTACGCCATCGACCAGGAAAAGCTGCGCGACTATTTCCCAACCGAACAAAGCCTGCAATTCACGATGAAGGTGGCTGAACGCCTGTACGGCATCGAATTCGTGCCTGCCACGGTGCCGGTCTGGCACGCCGACGTGCGCTACTTCGACGTCTACGACCGCAAGGCCGACGGACAGCGCGGCGCGTTTGTCGGCGGCGCCTACCTCGACCTGTTCCCACGCGAGGGCAAGTACAACCACGCTGCGGCTTTTCCGGTCGTGCCAGTGTCGCGCCTGGCGGGTCAGAAGCCAGCCTCGGTGCTGGTGACGAACTTCAATGCCCAGGGCTTGACACACGATGAGTTGGAAACTCTGATGCACGAATTTGGTCACGTGCTGCACGGTGTGTTGTCCACCACGCGCTATGCCGACCAGGCCGGCACGGCGGTGAAGCGCGACTTTGTCGAAGCGCCGTCGCAGATGTTTGAAGAATGGGCGCGCCGGCCCGAGACGCTGGCCGTGCTGGCCGAGGTGTGCAGCGCCTGCCCGCGCCTGAGCCCCGAACAACTGAAGCAGCTGGACGCCGCGCGCACCTTCGGCCGCGGCATCCGCTATTCCCGGCAATGGGTCTATGCCACGTACGACATGCAGCTGCACACTGGCGCACCGCAGCCGGCGATGACCACCTGGTCGGCGCTGGAACGCAGCACGCCGCTGGGTTTTGTCGAAGGCACGATGGTGCCGGCCGGCTTCGGCCACCTGATGGGCGGCTACGCGGCTGGTTACTACGGCTACATGTGGTCTGAAGTGATGGGGCTGGACATGCTGTCGGTCTTCAAGGGCAAGCTGATGGACCCGGCCGTGGGCCGCCGCTACCGCCAGACCATCCTGGAGCGCGGCGGTGAAGTGCCGCCGCAACAGATGGTGGAACAGTTCCTGGGCCGCAAGCCCACCACCGAAGCCTTCTTCGCCGAGATCACCGGCAACCGCTGAGCCGCACAGGCGCCACGGCAGGGCACATGGCGCGCATGCGATAGTGCGCTTCGATGCGCTCAACCCACGAAAACTACCCCGCGCCCACCACCCGTCGCCGCTTGCTGGTGGCGCTGCTGGCCGTGGCCACCGCCATCACCATCGGCTGGTTGATGTTGGTCCGCCCGGGTAGTGTCAAGCCCCAGCGTGTGCTGCCGCCTGACGCCGCACGCTGTGCCGCCGGCCAGCAGGTGGACTGCGTGGGTGGCTTGGCCACGGTGATTGCGCCGCCGCTGGCGGCATCTGCAGCATCTGCCAGCCGGCCCTGAGCACGCAGCCCGCGCGCTTCAGGCCGGCTTCGGAAACGTGCCCGGCAGCAAGATGCTGCTGTCCACCTGCGCCACCTGCGTGCGTCCGCAAAACGCCATCGTCAGGTCCAGTTCTTTGTGGATGATTTCCAGCGTCTTGGCAACGCCGGCCTGGCCC
>JANNMQ010000471.1:0-2975 GCA_031398045.1 Rubrivivax sp. | reverse complement strand
CCTGCGCCCGCACACAACACCAGCGGCCGGCCTTGCCGCAGCCACGGCGCCCGCGTCCATGTTTTACTTCTTGCCCGCAGGGGGCAACACATTCAAATCGGCCTTGCTGGGCAGGTACTGGTCGGTCCACACGGCACCTGGGTCGATGCGCGTTTTGGTGTTGAAAGCATCCGACACCTGGCTGGCCATCAGCGCCAGCCGGCCCGGCACCACCTGGCCAAAACCTTCAGCGCGGGCATCAGGGCTGGCCACCACGGCGTCAATGGCCAGGCGCAGGCGGCGCTTCTCCAGGTCGACGTTGATGATGCCGTCACGCGCTTTCACGTAGTCGATGGCCGGGTCGGGGTTGGCCATCACTTCCTTGGCGCCCTTGGCAAAGGCGGTCAGGAAGGCCTTCACCGCAGCCGGGTTCTCTTTCATCATCTTCGGGCTGGCGATGATGACGTTGCCATACAGCTTCACCCCGTGCGCCGGATAGGGCAGCACCACGATGTCCTCGGTCTTGATGCCCCGTGCTTCCAGGTTCAGCAGCGAGGTGAACGAAAAGCCGGTGATGGCTTCGATGTCACCGCGCACCAACATGGTTTCACGCAGCGGTGGGTCCATGCTGGTCCAGGCCACATTGGTGATGCCATTGGCCTTGGCGAAGATGGGGAAGGCCTTGCGCCCGGCGTCGAAGCCTGGTGCGCCCAGCTTTTTGCCCGACAGGTCAGAAGGCTTGGTGATGCCGCTCTTCTTCAGCGCCAGCACGGCCGCCGGCGTGTTGTTGTAGACCATCATCACCGCCACCGGCTTGTTCGGCGCGTCGGGGTTGTTGGCATGAAACTCCATCAGCGCGGCCAGGTCGGCGAAGCCCATGTCGTAGGTGCCGCTGGCCACGCGGGTGACGGTGCCACCGCTGCCGTTACCGGCGTCGATGGTGACGTCCAGGCCCGCGGCTTTGTAGTGACCCTTGGCCTGAGAGGCCAGAAACAACGCCGCCGGGCCTTCAAAGCGCCAATCGAGCTGGAACTTGACGGGTATCTGTGCCAGCGCCAGCGTGGGCGCAGAGATCAGTGCCACCACAGCGAGCATCGTGCGCCGCTTCAAACAATTCAGGGTCATGGGCATCAAAGGCTCCGTTACGGATGTGATGAAAAGTGGGACAAACTTCCGACAACCCCATTCTGCAAGTTTCGTGCACAGCCCAAGCTTGGTGCTTGCACCACATTGAGGCTCAGATGTTGACCGGTTTACCTGAGCACCAAACTCCACGAAACACGGGCGGCAGAATCCCGACGCCGCCCGGCAACGACGCATGCGACGGATGACGGGCGGACGAAAGGCGGACGAAAGGCTGACGAAAGGCGCGCAACAAGCGGACAACGCACAGTTGACATGTACACCGGAGTGTATACACTTTGCGGCTTTTCACCCCCTGGGTGAACCCCACCAAAAGGCGTCAGCCGCAACACTGGTGCAGCCAGATCAGTGGGCTTCGCACTTCTTCAACAGCAAACCTACAGGGCAACACACCATGGGACACCTCAGCACCCTCGTGCTCGACACGGCACACGGCTGCCCGGCCGCTGGCATGACCGTTACCTTGCAGCGCATGCAGGGTGAACAAGCCCACACGGTCAAACGCTTGACCTTGAACCACGACGGACGGGCCGACGCTGCGCTGCTCAACGCCGCAGAAATGGCCATCGGCCGCTGGCGGCTGTTGTTCGAAGTGGCACCTTATTACCGGCAGCGTGGTGTGGAACTGCCTGAGCCGCCGTTCATCGACACCGTACAGCTCGACTTTGGCATTGCTGACGCACAGGGGCACTACCACGTACCGTTGTTGGTCAGCCCGTACAGCTACAGCACCTACCGCGGGTCTTGAAGCTGCCCGCAGACGCAACCGCCGTGCGCCGGGCATGCCCATTGCAAGCGCCGCAATCCCACCCACTCCAGGAACTGACATGCAAACTTCGCTGCGTCTGATGTTGATGAGTTTGGTCTGGCTGCCGCTGGCGGCTTACGCTGCTTATCCGGAAAAGCCAGTGCGCATCGTTGTCACCTTTGCGGCCGGTGGCGCCAGTGACATCGTGGCACGCACCATCGCCGAGCCACTGGCCAAAGCACTGGGCCAACCCGTGATCGTCGACAACAAACCCGGCGCTGGTGGCACCATCGGTGGCCTGGACGTGGTGCGCGCTGCACCCGACGGCTACACGCTGATGCTGAGCAACAGCACACCGCTGTCGATTGGCCCCTACACGGTGCCCAAGCTGCCCTACGACCCGACCCGGCAGTTCAGCCATGTGGCCATGCTGGGCATTGCGCCCGTGGCCATCATGGCCAACCCCAAAACGGGCCCCGCCACACTCAAGGACCTGACCCGATTCACAGCCGGTGGTGCAGCCAACTTTGGCAGCGGCGGGCCCGGCTCCATCGGCCACATCGTCGGTGAGATGACCAAAGAAGCGATGAAGATCTCGATGACACACGTGCCCTACCGCGGCGGCGCGCCGATGACCACCGACCTGATAGCGGGCACCATTCCGCTGGGCATCGACGTCATCACCGCCTACGTGCCGATGATGAAAAGCGGCCAGATCAAGGGCCTGGCGGTGACGTCGCGCACCCGGTCGCCATTGGCACCCGACGTGCCCACGGTGCTGGAATTGGGCCTGCCCCAGTTGCTGGCAGAAAACTACTTTGGCGTCTCAGGCCCGGCAGGGCTACCCAAGGAAGTGACCGACAAGCTCAGCAAAGCGCTGGCCGACATCGTGCTTGATCCGGCCATCATCAAGCGCTTCGAAGAGCTGGGCATTTCCACCGTGAAGATGAGCAGCGCAGAGTTCGCCGGCTTCGTGGCCAAGCAGATCAATGACTGGGCACCCGCCATCAAGGCCGCTGATGTAAAAAACTGAGCTGCAAAGCCGGACCCCTTCGCTGAAAGCGCCCTTTGATGGACATGACTTACTTGTTGGACTGGACCAGCC
>JANNMQ010000453.1:0-6757 GCA_031398045.1 Rubrivivax sp. | reverse complement strand
CACGGCTACCAAGGTAGGCGCTGTCCGTCGTAAGCCAGGAAACAGCCCGAGGCTTCAGCCGGCACAGCGTCCAGCGCGGCCAGCATCTGGGCTGCAGCCAGAGCCGGTTCACGGCCGATGTCGTCACCCCGAAAAGGCCGCGAGAGTGCCGACTTCACCGTGCCCGGGTGCAGCGCCACCAGCGCCGCGCCCGGGTGCGTGCGGCGCAGTTCGATGGCCGCCGTCTTCAGCATCATGTTCAACGCCGCCTTGGAAGCGCGGTAGCTGGCCCAGCCACCCAGCCGGTTGTCTTCGATGCTGCCCACCTTGGCCGACAGCACGGCCAGCAGGCTGCGCTGTTTGTCCAGCAGCGGGCTGAAGTGGCGCAGCACCATCGCCGGGCCAATCACATTGGTGCGAAAAACAGCTTCCATCGAGGCCACGTTCAAATCGGCCAGGCGCTTTTCTGGGCTGAAGCCAGGCCCGTGCAACACGCCGGTGGCCACGATCACCAGCTGCAGCGGTGCTTCACCGCGCAACGCTGCAGCAGCGGCGGCGATGCTGGCCTCATTGGCGTAGTCGATGGGCGGTTGCGACTGGCGGTGCAGCCCGCGCACCGCAGCGCAGCGTTCGTCGGCCTGCAGGTGCGCTACAAAAGCAGCCCCGATGCTGCCGCTGGCACCGATGATCAGCGCTCGGTAAGACGCGGGCAGTGATGACATCTGCACCGCAGCTGCAGGCAGCAAGCTCACACCCAGCCCTGACGCCACACCGCGGTGTCGCGCAGATCGCGCCATGCCATCCGTCGGGTTTGCCCCGAATGCACTGCTTCGATCTCCACCCACAGCACCGGCGCCGCGGGCTCTTCAGGCTCGACCACCTTGACGACCAGAAAATGCTTCTGCTTGGCCACCGGCTGCACCGCGGTCCACTTGCTGAGCAACAGCTTCTTGGGGTGCACCGCGTTCATCGCAGGCTGCTGCGCACACGCGCTGGCATCGGGTAGGCCGGGTCGTTGTAGCCCAGTGTCGATGGGTGGCCGGGCGCTACCAGGCTGTCGACCAGCGCTTCATCATCGGCGCTGATGCTGCAGTCGAGGGCACCCAGGTACGACTGCCATTGCTGCAGCGTGCGCGGCCCGGCGATCACGGCGTTGACGGCCTTGTGCGCCAGCACCCAGGCGGTGGCAAAGTGCGCTAGCGCCACACCCTTGCTGTCGCAATGTGCCTTCAGCGTTTGTGCAATGGCCAGCGACTCTGGGCGGAACTCGGTCTGCATCATGCGCGGGTCGCCCCGTGCTGCGCGTGTGCCCGCGGCCGGTGGTGCGCCAGGCGGGTACTTGCCGGCCAGCACGCCGCGTGCAATGGGGCTGTAGGGCACGACGCCAATGCCGTGGTGGTGGCAAACCTCGAGCACCTCCACCTCGGGTTGCCGGTTCAGCAGGTTGTAGTAGGGCTGGCACTCCACCGGAGCGGGCATGCCCAGCTGCCGCGCCAGGTGCACCGCTTCGGCAATGCGCCAGCCGCGGAAGTTGGACACCCCCCAGTAACGGATCTTGCCGGCGCGCAGCAACACGTCCAGCGCTCGCAGCGGCTCTTCCAGGTCCATGCCGTTGAAGTCACGGTGCAGGTAGTAGATGTCGATGTGGTCGGTGGCCAGCCGCTGCAGGCTGGCGTCACAGGCGCGCAGCATCCAGCTGCGCGAAAGATGGCCCTCGTTGGGCCGGTCTGCCATCTTGTTGCCGACCTTGGTGGCCAGCACCCAGTGGTGGCGCTTGTGTTTGATGAGCGCACCCACCATCGACTCTGACGCGCCTGTGCTGTAGACGTCGGCGGTGTCGATGAAGTTCACGCCAACGTCGTAGGCGTGATCGTAAATGCGGTGCGCTTCGGGCAGCGCCGTCTGGTCGGCAAACATCATCGTGCCCAGGCACAGACGTGACACTTTCAGCGGGCTCTTGCCCAGCGTTTGAACTTGCATGGGGGTGGCCGCTTGCGGTTTATTCAGTCAGTTTGTTAAGGCACCCCATGGAGGCGAACTATTCAACCTTGATACCGGCAGCCCGCACCACGGGTGCGTATTTGGCCAGGTCGCGCTTCATCTCTTCGCCAAACTGTTCGGCCGTGCCGGGCGTGGCACTGATGCCCAGGGCTGCCAGCTTGTCGCGGGCCTCGGGGTCGTTCAGCACCGCGTTCAGCTCGGTGTTCAGACGGTCCAGCACCGCTTTGGGTGTCTTGGCGGGCGCCAGCAAGCCCACCCAGGAATTGACAACAAAGTCGGGCACACCGCTTTCGATAAAGGTGGGCACATCGGGCAGCGATTTCACCCGCTGCGCACTCGACACCGCCACCGCGTGCAGCTTGCCGCTTTTCACGTGCTGGTAGGCACCAGCCACGGCGGTGTAGACCAGCGGAATGGTGCCGCCCAGCACGTCGGTCATGGCCTGGCCACCGCCTTTGTACGGAATGTGCGTGAGGTTGGCGCCGGTGCGCTGTTTCAGCAGTTCGCCGGCCACGTGCGGCGTGCCGCCAGTGCCCGACGTGCCGTAAGACAAACCACCAGCCTGCGTCTTGGACAGCGCCACCACCTCTTTCAGGCTCTTCGCCGCCACGGCTGGGTGCGCCACCAGGATCAGCACCGCGTCGCCAATCTTGCCCACCGGCGCAAAGTCGCGCAGAGTGTCAAAAGGTACTTTGGCAAACACATGCGGGTTGATGACCATGGTGCCGTCAAAGGCCAACACCAGCGTGTAGCCGTCGGGCTCGGCTGCGGCTGCAGCCTGTGTGCCGATGTTGCCCGAAGCACCCGGCCGGTTGTCGACGTTGACCTGCTGGCCCAGGCGTTTGCCCAGGTAGTCGGCCACGATGCGGCCGCTGGTGTCGGTCACGCCGCCGGGTGTGAAAGGCACGATCAAGCGCAGGGGCTTGTTGGGGAAGCTGGTCTGCGCCTGCGCCGTGGGGGCCAGTGCTGCCAGGCCCAGGGTGGCCAGCACACCGGCTGCTGCCAACAGGGTGCGACGGCTACGAGCTTGCACGGTGAACGATGTCATGGCGGTTTCCTGTAGGTTGTTGGGGTGACCTTGTTGCTGGGGTGAGGCCCACGCATGCAAGGCAGTGCAGCAGCACGCTTCATGGCACTTCGGGGTAACGCTGCTCGAAGCTCCAGACTTCATCAAAACCCATCAGTTGGGTGAGCTCTGCAAAGTCCAGCAGCGGCTGCGCCATGGCCGCCGAAGACCCCTGCTGCTGCAGCGTGGTGTAGACCTGCTGCATGGCTTGCACGGCCGCCAACAGCGCCGTCACCGGGAAGATGGCCAGCTTGTAGCCGATGGCCTCCAGGTCTTCGCGGCTGAGCACCGGCGTGCGGCCCTTTTCCACCATGTTGGCCACCAGCGGCACGTCAAAGCGCTGGCCGATCAGGCGCATTTCTTCCACCGATTCAGGGGATTCGACAAACAGCAGGTCAGCGCCGGCTTCGACATAGGCGTCAGCCCGGCGCAACGCTTCGTCCAGACCCAGCGTGGTGCGGGCATCGGTGCGCGCGATGATCAAAAAGTCTTTGCTGCGCCGCGCATCCACCGCCACGCGCAGCTTGCGCACCATGTCTGCCTTGGCAATCACGCGCCGGCCGGGTGTGTGGCCACACTTCTTCGGAAATTCCTGGTCTTCGATCTGGATGGCAGCAGCCCCTGCCGCTTCATAACCACGCACCGTGTGCGCCATGTTCAGCAAGCCGCCGTAGCCGGTGTCGGCGTCGGCCACCAGCGGCGTGCGCGCCATGCCGGCCATCGCCGCCACGCGCCCCACCATGTCGGTGTAGGTGGCCAGCCCCGCATCGGGCAGGCCCAGATGCGAAGCCACCGTGCCAAACCCGGTCATGTACAGCGCATCAAAACCCATGCGGTCTGCCAGCCGCAGCGACACCATGTCGTAGACGCCGGGTGCCACCACCAGGCCGGGCTGTTTCAAACGCTGGTGCAGGGTGTTGGTTGTTGGGCTCATTGGTGTACCTTCGTGCTGCGCACTCCGGTATTCGCCCTTGGGGCGGCCCGGCGGGCTCCTGCGGCTCACTTTATCAAAGCCCCTGCTGCGGCCCTGCCGACCTATGATGGCCTTCAAGCAAACGCACACAACGAAAGGCCCCGATGCCCACGCCCGCCATCACCCCCGAACACCCCTACGCCGCCACGCGCGCTACCTTCAGCACCGCAGCGGGCAAAACCGGCCATTTGTTTTCACTGCCCGCACTGGCACGCCAGTTTCCGGGCATCACGCGCCTGCCACACAGCCTGCGCATCGTGCTGGAAAGCGTGCTGCGCAATTGCGACGGGCTGAAGGTGACACCCGAGCATGTGGCGCAGCTGGCTGCCTGGCAGCCACAAGCGCCGCGCAGCGAAGAAATACCTTTTGTGGTGGCGCGTGTGGTGCTGCAAGACTTCACTGGCGTGCCGTTGCTGGCCGACCTGGCGGCCATGCGCAACGTGGCGCAGCGCATGGGACTGGACCCCCAACGCATCGAACCCCTAGTGCCCGTGGACCTGGTGGTGGACCACAGCATCATGATCGACCACTACGCCTCACCCAAGGCGCTGGACCTGAACATGAAGCTCGAGTTCCAGCGCAATCAGGAGCGCTACCGATTCATGAAGTGGGGCATGCAAGCCTTCAGCACTTTTGGCGTGGTGCCGCCTGGTTTTGGCATCGTGCACCAGGTGAACCTGGAGTACCTGGCGCGAGGTGTGCACAAGACGACGGGTGAAAAAGGGGCCGACGGCAAAAAAACCAAACTCTACTACCCCGACAGTTTGGTGGGTACCGACAGCCACACGACGATGATCAACGGCATTGGCGTCGTGGGCTGGGGTGTGGGCGGCATCGAAGCCGAAGCCGCCATGCTGGGCCAGCCGGTGTACCTGCTAACACCTGATGTGGTGGGCTTCGAGCTGAGCGGCCGCTTGCGCGAAGGGGTGACCGCCACCGACCTGGTGCTCACCGTCACCGAGATTTTGCGCAAGGCCCAGGTGGTGGGCAAGTTTGTTGAATTCTGCGGTGCCGGCACCGGCACGCTGAGCCTGCCTGACCGGGCAACAATAGCCAACATGGCACCCGAATACGGTGCCACCATGGGCTACTTTCCGGTCGACGACAAAACCGTGGACTACCTGCGCGGCACCGGGCGGCGCAAGGGCGAGATCGAAGCCTTTGAGGCTTACTTCAAAGCACAGCAGCTCTACGGCGTGCCCAGGGCGCAAGACATCGACTACAGCCAGTTGATCCAGCTGGACCTGGCCACCGTAACGCCCAGCTTGAGTGGCCCCAAACGCCCACAAGACCGCATTGAACTGGGTCGTGTGGCGAAAACCTTCAGCCAGCTGTTCAGCGCGCCAGCGGCCAGCAACGGCTTCAACCAGCCCGCCGAGCGCCTGGCCCCAGCCGTGCAAACCGCAGCCGGCCTGGAACTGCACAACGGCGATGTGCTGATTGCCGCCATCACCAGCTGCACCAACACCAGCAACCCCGGCGTGATGCTGGCTGCCGGGCTGCTGGCCAAAAAGGCGGTGCAAGCCGGGCTGGTGGTGCAGTCGCACATCAAAACCTCGCTGGCGCCAGGCTCGCGCGTGGTCACCACTTACCTTGAAGAAGCCGGCCTGCTGCCTTATTTGGAAAAGCTGGGCTTCAACGTGGCCGCTTACGGCTGCACCACCTGCATCGGCAATGCAGGCGACCTAACCAGCGAGATCAACGCCGCCATCACCGGCAACGACTTGGTGTGTGCCGCCGTGCTCTCGGGCAACCGCAACTTCGAAGCCCGCATCCACCCCAATCTGAAAGCCAATTTCCTGGCCAGCCCGCCGCTGGTGGTGGCCTACGCGCTGGCCGGCACGGTGTTGCGCGACCTGATGACGGAACCCGTGGGCCGCGCACCGGGTGGCAAAGACGTGTACCTGGGCGACATCTGGCCCAGCAGCGAAGAAATTGCGGCGCTGATGAAGTTTGCGATGAACGGCAAAACCTTCCGCAAGAACTACGAGAAGGTGGCCAGCAAACCCGGCAAGCTGTGGGACCGCATAGTCGGCGACACCGGTGTGGTGTATTCGTGGCCAAAGAGCAGCTACATCGCCGAGCCGCCGTTTTTCCAAGGCTTCAGCATGCAGCCGCCGGCACTCGTCAGCGGCGTGCAGCGGGCACGTGTGATGGCGCTGTTTGGCGACAGCATCACCACCGACCACATCAGCCCTGCCGGCAGCTTTACCGAACACACACCCGCCGGCCGCTACCTGCTGGGCCTTGGGGTACTGAAGCCCGACTTCAACAGCTACGGCGCGCGCCGGGGCAACCACGAGGTGATGTTGCGCGGCACCTTCGCCAACGTGCGCGTGAAGAACCTGATGATCGCGCCAGCCGCTGACGGCAGCCGCTTGGAGGGCGGCTACACACTGATGCAGCCGGCCACCGCAGCTGCAGCGGCTGCAGTGGCTGCACAACAGCCCGTGCCCATCTACGACGCGGCCATGGCCTACATCGCCGCCGGCACGCCCACCGTCATCTTTGCCGGCGACGAATACGGCACCGGCTCCAGCCGCGACTGGGCGCCAAGGGCACGGCGTTGCTGGGCATCAAGGCCGTGGTGGCGCGCAGCTTTGAGCGCATCCACCGCAGCAATTTGATCGGCATGGGTGTGCTGCCACTGCAGTTCAAGGCCGGCACGTCATGGCAAAGCCTGGGGCTGCGCGGTGACGAGGTGGTGGACGTGCAGCTGGCAGCCGACATCCAGCCGC